>JAIXQV010000048.1 GCA_027485535.1 Oxalobacteraceae bacterium
CCTCTGAGCCTCTATAATCCCGCTTCTTTTGGCCCACGTGGCGGAATTGGTAGACGCGCATGGTTCAGGTCCATGTGCCGCAAGGTGTGGGGGTTCGAGTCCCTCCGTGGGCACCAAATTATAAAAAGGAGGTTGCGTAAGCAGCCTCCTTTTTTGTTTTGTGGTGCACACGAGCACAGCACCTGCGTGCTGTGCGTGAGGGACGAGAAAAGTCCGGCATGCAAGCCGGACTGGGGTCGCGGGACGTGACAGAGACCTCACCTAGTACCAGATGTAATGACACAACCAAGAGGCATTATGTAGCCGCGTACGGGTGAATCAGATTTCCCGTGCGCGCATTAATCTGTGCATTAAACGAGATGATAATGCGGTCATTATCGCCTTCGTATGCCATCGCTTTATGAGCCAGAAAAGAGGGGAAAATCACCAACATCCCCGGCTCTGGTTGAATGTCGATGCTGTTCCGCTGCAAATATGCGTTGCCCATGTCCATATAGGCGCCCGCCTGAAATTGCGTATAGGGACCGTAAAAACGTGTGACGCCGTTCAACTCACCCAGCACCTGGTGCTTACGGCGCTGCGCGCTTGAATCTATTTGTAAATAATAAACACCGGACCATGAGCAGTTGCCATGCGTGTGCACGTCATGGAAGGCATGGCCATTTTGTATCTGAAACCAGCAACCAACAAACTGCAGATCCATCATCAGCTTGCCGGATGGCCATGCTTCTAAATTCGACTGCTTGGCAAGGTGCTGGACTGCGCCCGCCATGAAGTTAAGCAGCACCGCAAATTCCGGTAACTGCAGACGGCTAATCAGATCATCGTTGCTTGCATAAAAATTGGACGACTCAGCGGCAGTATCCATTGCGCGTATCGCCCTCAGTGCGCGAACCAACACTGGATTGATTGCCTCAGCGTCCGGACAACGCTGCACATCAATGGGTACAGGCCAGAGTGCCTGCATTAGCTTTCTGCCAACTGCGGCATGGTCAAGGTCCAGCCGGTTCTTTTCTCGAACGCGACCAAATCTTCCGGTGTGTCGACGTCAAGAATAAAGCGATCATTGTCGGTAATGTGTTTGTGTACCAATTCCGGATGATCGTCCATGAATTGGCGGCAGCCGATCTTTTGGTGGGTTGCCAGAAGCTCAGCGATTAGTTCGCCAGAGAACACCACCGGATTACCACGGTGCCCTTGGATTTCCGGATAAACAATAGCCGCCCCCGAAGGGCGTTTTTTGAAGGCAGAGATCAGCTCAGTGAATTCAGCGCTACTGAGTAAAGGCTGATCAGCCAAGACAATCAAAACGATATCAAATTTAGCGCCCAGTGCTTCTAGGCCGAGCCGAACGGAAGATTGCTGCCCTGCCTCTGGATGCGGATTACGCACGACGGTGACAGGAAAAGTTTCTACGGCTGGCTCAATCTCAGCGTGATGGTATCCAGTCACAACCACAACCTCGTCAATACCACCGCCACTTAGGGCAATCAAATGACGGTTTATAAGCGGGACGCCTTGAAGTCGAAGCAGGCATTTCGGGACACCTCCCATGCGAGACCCTTCTCCCGCAGCGAGCAATATCGCGCCCACTCTTAACCGCGCATAAAGCCCACCTCCCTGCTTCAATATGCAACCCATGATTTACTCCTGATATCCCAATATTTTCAATGTAGATGAACCAGCTTATCCAGACTCTGCAAATTGTTCACGGCGAGGAAGCCGTTGATCAAATGACGGCTCCTGAGCATGGCCTCGGAGCTGGGAATGTCCTGCATCGGATGAAGCCAAAGGATTTTTGCACCGCGCTGCCTGATCGCCTTGACTGCGCGCTCAGTGTCTTCCGGTGCGTCAGTATCATAGCCATCGGAAAGAACATACACCAAATCTCGATATCCAAGCGACCGGCCGGCATACACCTTCAGGAAGGTGGACAAATTACTTGCAATCTTGGTACCGCCGCCGAATCCGAAAGTGACTGCGTTGATTTTTTCCTGGACGCGACCGCTATTACGATTTAACAGCTGAGTGATTTCGCTCATTTTCGTATGAAATACAAGTACGCGCGCATTAAGTATCTGTCCGAATGCGCGGCCAATTCTCAAAAAAAATGGCGCATGCGATTCCATGGATTTGCTGACATCAATTAGCACGTAAACACGCGGCATGATTTGGTCGCGTTGCTTTCGCTTGAGCTTGAGCAACTCGCCGCCGGTGGACAATCCCTGCCGTATCGTGGCCGGGATATCGATGCGCTGAAGTTGATGGGTATAACGCCATTTTCGGATCAGTTTTTTTCGGAGCCGCTGCTCCAGCGGACGGATATACGATTCCAGCTTGTCCATGTCCTCCGGTAACCACTGCCTGAAATCCCTATGTAGCGGGTCTACTTGACTTGCCCCCCCCATGGCTTGGGGATTGTCACTGCCATCACCAGACCCGCCATGAAAATCCAACCCCACTGAGGGCTGATTGCTACCAGGCGGGCCCTCCATGTCAGCATGCATTTGCGCCACCAGTTGCCTGAGCGATTTAGATTTTTTCTGGCTTCCGCGACTCCGTGTACTGCCACGTATCTTGTGCGGAAACCAGAACGCATCGAACAAATCTGGGTAGCGCCGCCACTGATCTGCGTTGCAACAGGCGATGCCGCGCCAGCAGGATTTCAAACTGGGATAAGACGTAGGATCCAGCTGCATCGTCACGCGCAACATAGCTTCCAGATCAGCCAAACCGATTAGGAATCCATGCTCGCGCAGGTAGTCAGCGAAGCTGCGAATCTGCTGACTGGGCAGCGTTGCTGGAACGGGAGGGATCGCCACCATAGTAGAGGATAAGAAGCGAAGAGACATCGCAATCTTTAGCGCAAGTCTCCAGCAACACCCATATCAACACCAACCCTACTATCGGACTGCAACTTTGCAATGATCTCGGTGCCCATTTGCCATTGGTCACTGCGAGTTTTCAGCAGCGAAGATAAACAGGCACGTATCATGTCCGGATCATCCGGTACAACCTCTTGACCCATGGCATAGAGCACACGAACCCAGTCCAGTGTCTCGGCGATGCCGGGCACCTTCTCAAGATCTTGCTTACGCAGTTTTTGTACGAAGCTCACGGCCTGCTGTACCAGCACATGATTGGCTTCCGGGACCATTTTCTTAACGATCTCGATCTCGCGCGGCAGGCTTGGATAATCGACGTAGTGGTACAAGCACCGGCGGCGCAAAGCATCCGACAAATCCCGAGTGCCATTGCTGGTTAGCACAACTATCGGCTGAGTCATGGCCTGCACCGTACCGAATTCAGGCACCGAAATCTGAAATTCGCCCAACACCTCAAGGAGGTAAGCTTCGAATGACTCGTCTGCACGATCGATTTCATCGATTAACAAGACAGCTGGCTTATCTGAGGTGATCGCCTGCATCAACGGTCGCTTTAGCAGAAAGGCTTCTGAGAACAGATCCTCCCGTAAGTTGCCACCGCTGCCCTTCTCGGCTTCACGCAGACGGATTTCCAGCAACTGCTTGCTGTAATTCCACTCATAGACAGCCTGATTCAGATCTAGGCTTTCATGACACTGCAGTCGAAACAAGGGCCGATCCAATGCAACCGACAATGCACGTGCGACCGCCGTTTTGCCAACACCTGCCTCGCCCTCGAGCAGCATTGGACGCTCGAGTGCCATGGCCATCCAGACCAGTGTTGCCAAACCATCGTCCGCCATATAACCGGACGATGCCAGCAGCACTGACAGGTCTTTGGGTGTCATGAGGACTTAGGATTTTCGACCAAATAGACGACCGAAGAAATCTTTGATGAGCATCCAGACAATCTCCAGCCCGTTCAACTCCGTCACCGCTTGTGCTGGTGGCGCCGTCTCCCTGCTTGTCGGCGCGACATCGGGTGTAGATGACCCCACATCCGCCGGCGCCGACGCCATCGCCTTGATCTCGAAGTTGCCCGCGAATTGCCCAAGAATCATGTCCGACACCGAGGTCATCATGCGGCCACCGAACTGCGCAAATTTGCCATTGACGATCACATCAGCTTTACCCAATAAATTGGTAGAGCCATCCGGGTTTGATACCAGCGTCGCGGTCAAATGCATCGAAGCCGAAGACCCCCCTTTGTCGGCGCCTTTGCCCATCATCACCAGCGTCCTGTTGATCTCATCGACTGAAATGACTTCGATATCACCAGCGAACGCAGCCGTCGCTGGACCGACCTTCACCTTCACACTGCCTTTGTAGTTTTTCTCATCAATCTTTTCCGTGATGGCAGCGCCCGGCATGCAGGTAGCCAACTCGGCGATATCCGACAACACCCCCCAGCATGCTTGCAGGGGAGCTTTTATCGGATAGGTTTTATCAAGGGTGACTTGCATTAGTAGAGGTTCCGTTAGTGCGTCAAACCATGAGCCTTGAGCTCTTTCCAGATTCGATAGGCTGTATGCGGCATTTCAAGATGCGTTACACCTAGGTGGGCAAACGCATCGACCATTGCCGCCGTAAACGTAGGGATACTGCCGACGTGCGGAGATTCGGCCACTCCCTTGGCGCCAATCGGGTGGTGAGGTGACGGCGTCACCGTAAAGTCGGTCTCCCAATGGGGTGTCTCTACGGCTGTCGGCAAGAAGTAGTCCATCAAGGTATTACCCTGAATATTCCCCTGCGCATCAAAGGACAGCAACTGTCCCATGGCCACAGCAAATCCCTCGGTAAGTCCGCCATGAATCTGGCCTTCGATGATCATTGGGTTAATACGAGTGCCGCAATCATCAAGTGCATAGAAACGCCGAATTTTGGTTTCTCCGGTGCCCTTATCGATATCGACAACGCACAGGTAGATACCGAATGGGAAAGTGAAATTGGGCGGGTCATAGTAGTGGACCGCTTCCAGACCCGGCTCCATTCCGGCTGGCGGTTTGTTATACGCTGCCCAGGCAATCTCGGACATGGTCTTGAACTTTTCTGCATTACCTTTGACCTTGAAACGATCGATTTCCCACTCAAGATCGTTTTCACCAACTTCCAGCAAATGAGCGGCCAACTTCTTCGCCTTCGCGTGGATCTTGCGCGCAGCCATGGCAATCGCAGCACCAGCGACCGGTGTCGAGCGCGAACCGTAAGTCCCCAGACCATAAGGCGCAGTACTCGTATCGCCTTCCTCAACCTGAATTACCTCCGATGGAATACCCAGTTCAGTCGCAATAATCTGCGCATAGGTTGTCTGGTGTCCTTGACCCTGAGTGATCGTGCCCATTCGCGCAATCGCGCTGCCAGTAGGATGAACTCGAATCTCGCATGAGTCGAACATACCCACGCCCAGGATGTCGCACATTTTAGTGGGACCCGCACCAACCACCTCAGTAAACGTCACCAAACCTATACCCATCAAGGTCGGGCAATTAGGATCAGCGCGTTTGGCCGCCTGCTCAGCACGTAGTGCTTTGTAATCGACGGCATCGAGCACTTTGTCGAGGGCAGTATGGTAATCACCTGAATCGTATTCAAAGCCGAATGCCGAGGTATACGGAAACTGCTCTTTGCGAATGAAATTCTTTTTCCGAATCTCGGCCTTGTCCATGTTCAATTTCTGCGCCAGCACATCCACCATCCGCTCGATCAGATAGACGGCTTCAGTCACACGGAAAGAACAGCGATAAGCAACGCCTCCAGGTGCCTTGTTGGTGTAAACACCTTCTACGGTGCAGTGCGCTGCCGGAATATCGTAAGAGCCCGAGCAGATATGGAACAGGCCCGCAGGGAACTTGGTCGGATCGGCGCACGCGTCGAAGGCACCGTGATCGGCAATCACATGCGTACGCAGACCAAGAATTTTTCCATCTGCGGTTGCGGCCAACTCACCCGTCATGTGATAGTCACGCGCGAAGGCTGTCGAAGACAGGTTCTCGATACGATCTTCGATCCATTTCACTGGGCGACCCAGCACAATCGACGACACAATCGCGCAGACGTAGCCCGGGTAGACGCCGACCTTATTACCGAAACCGCCACCGATATCCGGCGACACAATACGAACCTTGGATTCTGGAATCCCGGAGAGCATCGAGACCACGGTACGCACCACATGCGGTGCCTGACTGGTCATGTGAGTTGTCAACTCGCCGCGAACCGGATCAAACGACGCTACTGCACCGCAGGTCTCAAGCGGGCAAGGATGCACGCGCGGATACAGGAGTTTTTCAGACACGGTGACCGGGGCGCTCTTAAATGCTGCGTCAGTTGCTTCCTTGTCGCCTGCATCCCATGTGAAAATATGATTGTGGTGGTAACGCTGTCCATGCGCACCCTCGGTCTTCCCTGCCAGATCCTCGCGTAACACCGGTGCATCCTTTTCGAGCGCCTTGAAAGGATCGATCACGACCGGCAGTTCTTCGTACTCCACCTCGACTGCCTCGACACCATCGGCGGCGATGTAGCGGTCGTCTGCAAGCACAACAGCGACTTCCTGCATCTGAAAATGAACTTTTTCATCTGCCAGCACGGCCGCCACGTCCCCTGCAAGCGTTGGCATCCAGTGTAGTTTCAGCGGTTTCAAATCATCCGCAGTGAGCACTGCAATCACGCCCGGTATAGCAAGCGCTTTTTCCTTATTGATTTTCTTGATACGGGCATGCGCGAGCGGCGAACGTACTATATCCATGTGAACCATGCCGGGCAGCTTAATGTCATCGACATAGTTACCTTTGCCTTGAATGAAGCGGGCGTCTTCTTTGCGAAGGCGGGAATCGCCCATCCCTTGCAGGGCAGCCTTGCGATCGGGTGCATTCATAGTAATCTCCGGTAGAGGTTAATGCGCTCAGGCAGTCACAGGCTTATGGGCGTCTTCACGCAGCTTTTTGGCTGCGTACTGAACCGCCTTAACGATATTCTGGTAACCCGTGCAACGGCACAGGTTGCCTGACATCCCGACGCGGATCTCATCCTCGGTGGGATTGGGATTATCTTTTAAGAACCGGTACGCGCGAACCAACATGCCCGGCGTACAGAAACCGCACTGAAGGCCGTGCTCCTGATAGAAGCCCTCTTGGACAGCATGCAGAACCCCGCCTTGTGCTAGGCCCTCAACGGTAAGAACCTCACTGCCCTCGCACTGAACAGCGAAGCACGTGCAGGATTTGACGGATTCGCCGTCAATATCAACAGTACATGCGCCGCAGTGACTAGTTTCACAACCAATATGCGCGCCCGTCAGATTCATTTTTTCACGTAGAAAGTGCACCAGTAGCGTACGCGACTCAACGGCTTCTTCAACCTTTTTGCCGTTGACATTCATCGAAACGATTTTCTTGCTCATGATATCTCCTCCGGTGTTTATTATTGGCAGCGAGCGATTGCAGCAGCGATAGCACGTCGCGTCATCTCGCCGGCCATAGCCGTCTTATATTCGGCGTCTCCACGCAAATCCTCTGCAGGATCACAAATAGCGCGTACGCTCTCCGCTACCCGGTCCATCAGTTCAGAAGTTATCTCGTGCCCGATCATCAGCTGCTCGGCTGCAGTTGCCCTGAGAGCCGTTGGTGCAACATTGGTCAGGCCGATAGCGACATGCGAGACCTTGTTTCCCGACATCTTCAACACAACAGCTGCAGCAGCGGTGGCCCAGTCGCCCGTCTTACGCTTTAGCTTGTGATACGCGTAGCCTGTTTTCGATGCAAACGGAGCGACTTCGATCGAGACCATGATTTCATCCTCGGCCATGTCAGTCATGTAGGTGCCGTGGAAAAAATCGACCGCCTTGACCTTGCGCTGCCCACCCGGCCCCTGAAGAACGAAGGTCGCGTCCAGCGCCATCGCGATAGCGGGATGATCATTGGCCGGATCACCGTGGGCAATGTCACCACCTATCGTGCCTCGATTACGAACTTGAGGGTCGGCGATCAGCTTTGCAGCCTCTGGTAATAACGGTACTTTTTTTTGCAATAAGTCAGAAAACAATATCTGGTTCTCAGTGGTCATGGCGCCAATCTTGATGACGCCACCCTCCTCGCTAATGCCTCTAAGTTCGGGAATTTTGTTGATATCAATTAGGTTTGCTGGTTCGGCAAAACGCAGTTTCATCATCGGCAGCAAACTGTGACCGCCTGCGAGTATTTTTGCCTCGCCGCCGAATTTACTCAGAAGCGAGACTGCTTCCGAAACCGAGGTGGGGCAGTGATAGTCAAATGACGGAGGAATCATTTTTGTCTCCTTTAGGTCGGGCGCCTACTACGCAACATAGTCACATTTATATTGATGTTCTGTCTTTTTACATCTATTGAGCGACGAAATAACAAGGGGTAAAAATTAGAAACTCATGGATACAAGTAAACAGATTGTTTTTGAAACAATCAGGGAAGGCTGTGGATATCAAAATCCATGCTAACACTAAAAAAGGGAATTAGTGATATACATCAATCTTATATGGTCACCTTAAAAAATAATGCCAATAACCTAATGACGGCGTCACTGCTTGTGTGCGTTGTCTTTTCATTATTGGAGATACATGGCGCGGGGGATGGCCGTACCGGTTTGCTTACATTGACGCTCGCTGGTGTCGGGTCCGGTTGCGCAGCCCTCACCTGGCTGAGGCCTCAAAGAATTGGCTTGTCTCCGCCAAACGTCATGCTCTCGCTAGGTATCGGCGGCATGCTGCTGGGATTGTTCTGGGATACAAAGCACACACCTATTGCCATTCTTGAAAACCTTTGTGTATCGAGCGCGCCGCTCAGCTTCTTAGACTCTATGGTGTTTCACGCGAACCTCTTTCCCATGATGCACGCGCTGATGGTAGTGGGTGGTATCAGTGCAATACCAACTTTACGTTTATTGCGGCCAGACTGTCGCCGACTCTGCTCGATGTTGACTCAGAATATTTTGTGCTCAAGCTGGATGCTGGTGGGGATGACGCTTGGTTCGACCATATTTGTTCAATCGATCCGCTCGATGAATGGCATCTCGATTGACAAGATGCTGGGTGGTATGTTTACTGGCATGGTCTGGGGGATGGTGGTCAGCGTCGGCTTGTATCGCTTGTTTTATATCACGCGAGACCGACTGAAATTGGCCTGAAAGATAGAGGTTGCGCAAGCCGCCTCTTTTTTTATGGTACACGTGAGCACAGCACCTGCGTGCATTACCTCAGTTATTTGGCTAGGCGGAGGGAAGCAGATCCGGCGTCATCTCATCGTACATCTCGAACGGCTGATGAATCCACGGACTGTCCGGCAGATATTCAACGAAATAATCAGGTCGGATGACCGAGCACGCCTTGAACCAGATCACGGCCGAACGAATCTCAGTGATTTCAGGGAATTTCTGTTGAATATGGTGTGGGACTCGCGACAGCGTCACTCCAGAATCCACCAGATCATCAATCAACAGCACGCGCCCTGAGAGCGGGCCGGCATTTGAGGTGATGCTGTTGGCAATATCCAGTTCGCCGCGGCGTGTTCCAGCAGCCTCTCGGTAAGAACTGGTCGACAACACCGACAACGGCACGCGAAACAGCCGCGAGAACACGTCGCCGACGCGTAAACCACCTCGCGCCAAACAAAGCGCGTGATCGAATACATAGCCGGATTCGAACACGATACGGGCCAAGCGCTCGATCAGGCCGTGGTACTCATCCCAATCAACCCAGCGATGACCCGACTCGCCAGCCATGACATTTACGCTGACGGTACGTTAAATGGGTGCCGCAGCACGATGGTTTCCCGGCGGTCCGGACCGGTCGAGACCATGTCCACCGGCACACCGACCAATTCTTCAATACGGCTGATGTAGGCGCGCGCAGCAGCTGGCAAGGCGTCCATCGTGCTCGCCCCCACCGTCGGCTGCTCCCAGCCGGGCATTTCTTCATAGATCGGCTCACACGCAGCGGCTTCCTCAGCCCCCACCGGGAACACATCTACCGTCTTGCCATTGAGTTTGTAGCCAACACAAAGCTTAAGCGTCTCGAGTCCGTCGAGTACATCGAGTTTGGTCAGGCACATCCCTGATACACCGTTTATTTGCACCGAGCGTCGCAGTAGCGCGGCATCGAACCAACCGCAGCGGCGCGGCCGACCCGTGACAGTGCCGAATTCAAAGCCAACCTTGGCCAAGTGCTGTCCGATACCCGCATCAGTTGGTAACTCGGAAGGAAACGGCCCGGAGCCGACACGCGTGGTGTAGGCCTTGGTAATGCCCAGCACGTAGTGCAGCA
>JAIXQV010000179.1 GCA_027485535.1 Oxalobacteraceae bacterium
CGCAGCTGCACCCTGAAAATCAGCGTCGGTGATCGCGCGGTACTACTGACGGGTGACATCGAGGCACCACAGGAGCGCGCACTGCTGCAGCGTGCCGCCGAGCAGCTCCGCGCCGATGTCTTGCTGGCACCGCATCATGGCAGCGGTACTTCCTCCACGCCGCAGTTTCTTAATGCGGTGGCACCCAAAATAGCGCTGTTTCAGGTGGGTTACCGCAACCGATACCGTCACCCGAAGCCGTCGGTGCTGGAGCGTTACCGAGAGCGGGGCATTGCGGTGCTGCGAAGCGACCGCAGCGGCGCGGTCAGCATCCACATCGACCACACCGGCATCAAGCTGAAGCAAGCCTGTGAAACACCGCGCTACTGGTCAAGCCAGCGCTGTAATCAATCCGTCATTACCACGACGAAGGGGCGCGAGTAGGCTCGTCGCCCACATTCTTTGCGGTATAATTCGCATTTCCCGCAAGTGCCATTTGGCACGTCGTGCAATGACCAAGTTTGTATTCGTCACTGGCGGTGTTGTGTCCTCGCTAGGCAAGGGGATCGCGGCGGCGTCGCTGGCTGCCATCCTCGAATCCCGTGGCCTCAAGGTCACACTCCTCAAACTAGACCCCTACATCAACGTTGACCCCGGAACGATGAGCCCGTTCCAGCACGGCGAGGTATTCGTCACCGATGACGGTGCCGAAACCGATCTCGATCTGGGTCATTACGAGCGTTTCATCAGCGCCCGTATGAAGAAGGTGAATAATTTCACCACAGGTCAGATTTACGAGTCGGTGATTCGCAAAGAGCGGCGTGGTGAATACCTGGGCAAAACCGTGCAGGTGATTCCGCACATCACCAACGAGATTCAGGAATTTATTCATCGTGGTGCCGAGGGCTATGACGTCGCCATCGTTGAAATCGGTGGCACCGTCGGTGATATCGAGTCGTTACCGTTTCTGGAAGCAGCGCGCCAACTCTCGCTGCGTTTGGGTCGCAGCAGTTCCGCGTTTGTGCACCTGACGCTGGTACCTTATTTGCCTTACGCGGGCGAACTCAAAACCAAGCCTACCCAGCACAGCGTGCAGAAACTGCGCGAGATCGGTATCTCGCCCGACGCGCTGCTGTGCCGTGCTGATCGTCCCATTCCGGATGACGAGCGCGCAAAAATATCGCTGTTCTCCAACATGCAGCAGGAGGCGGTGATCTCGGTGTGGGATGCTGACACGATCTACAAAATCCCGCAGATGCTGCATGATCAGGGGCTGGATCGCATTATTTGCGAAAAGCTTGATCTCAAGCCGCAAGGTGCAGATTTGTCGATGTGGTCACGCCTGATCACTGCGCTCGAAAATCCCAAGCATGAAGTCAGCATCGCTATGGTCGGCAAGTATGTCGATCTGACCGAGTCGTATAAATCACTCACCGAGGCCTTGCGTCACGCGGGCATTCATACCGAGTCGCGTGTGACCATTGAGTACGTCGATTCGGAAGAGATTGAAGCCAGCGGTGTTGCTAGTCTGGCGAAGTTTGATGCCATCTTGGTGCCGGGCGGTTTCGGTAAACGCGGTGTTGAGGGCAAAGTTGCGACCGTGCGCTATGCGCGGGAGCACAAAATTCCTTACCTAGGCATTTGTCTCGGTATGCAGGTGGCGTTGATCGAATACGCGCGTGATGTCGCTGGCCTCAAAGGCGCCAACTCGACCGAGTTCGATGCTGCGACCGCGCATCCGGTGGTCGCCTTGATCACCGAGTGGCAGAACCATGACGGCCAGATCGAGCGGCGCGATGAAAACTCTGATCTCGGCGGCACCATGCGGCTCGGTGCGCAAACCTGCGCAGTGAAGCCCGGTACGCTGGCGGCAGAGATTTACGGTGGCTCGGTCACCGAGCGCCATCGCCATCGCTACGAGGCCAATAACCATTACCTCGAGCGAATCGAGCAGTCCGGCTTGGTGGTGTCGGCGCGTACGCCGAATGAATCCTTGTGCGAGATCATGGAACTGCCGCGCGTGGGTGAGCATGCCCACCCCTGGTTCATGGGCGTACAGTTTCACCCTGAGTTCAAGTCAACGCCGCGTGATGGGCATCCCTTGTTCATCTCCTTCATCAAGGCAGCGCTCGCGCACAAGGCCGAATCGGTACAAAGGAAAGCGGCATGAAGCTCTGCGGATTTGAGGCCGGTGCCGATCAGCCCTTTTTTCTGATCGCGGGTACCTGTGTAATCGAATCCGAGCAAATGGCGCTCGATACGGCAGGTCGACTGAAAGAAATCACCAGCGCGCTGGGTGTGCCATTTATTTATAAATCTTCCTTTGATAAAGCGAACCGTTCATCGGGTGCGTCGTTTCGTGGCCTCGGCATGGAGAAGGGCTTGAGCATTCTGGCCAAGGTACGCGAGCAGATTGGCGTGCCGGTACTGACGGACGTGCACGATACTGATGAAATTGCGCCCGTTGCAGCAGTGGTGGATGTTATCCAAACGCCGGCTTTCTTGTGCCGTCAGACCGATTTCATTCGCGCTTGCGCGCAATCGGGTAAGCCGGTGAATTTGAAGAAGGGGCAGTTCCTTGCGCCGCACGATATGCGCAATGTCGTGATGAAGGCGCGCGAGGCAGCGGCAGAGGCTGGTTTGCCCACTGACGCGTTCATGGTGTGCGAGCGCGGTACTTCATTTGGCTACAACAATCTGGTGTCGGACATGCGTTCACTGGCGATCATGCGCGAGACCAGTTGCCCGGTGGTGTTCGATGCCACGCATTCGGTGCAGCTGCCCGGTGGTCAAGGGACTTCATCGGGTGGGCAGCGAGAGTTTGTGCCGGTGCTGGCGCGCGCTGCAGTCGGTGTCGGTGTGGCGGGCTTGTTTATGGAAACCCACCCGGAACCGGCCAAAGCCATGTCCGATGGCCCCAATGCGGTTCCACTGGCGCGCATGCGTGAGTTGCTCGAGAGCTTGGTGGCGATTGATCGCGTGGTCAAGGGCAAGCCTTTCCTCGAAAACGATTTCGACTGAACGTAGCCCATTGTTTGCAGCCTTTTGATGGCAGTATGTTTTTCACTGACACCTATTCGTCTTAATATCAATTCGTCTTAATATCAATTCCACCCCCTTGGAGATCTGAATGAGTGCAATCGTAGATATCGTCGGCCGCGAAATCCTCGACTCGCGCGGTAACCCCACTGTCGAGTGCGACGTCTTGCTCGAGTCTGGCGTGATGGGGCGTGCGGCTGTGCCGTCGGGCGCTTCTACCGGGTCACGCGAGGCGATTGAGCTGCGTGATGGCGACAAGAGCCGCTATCTTGGCAAAGGTGTGTTGCGCGCGTGCGAGAACATCAACACCGAAATCTCCGAGGCGGTGATGGGTCTGGATGCCTCCGAGCAGGCGTTTCTTGATCGCACCATGATTGACCTCGACGGTACCGAAAACAAGTCGCGTATGGGTGCAAATGCGATGTTGGCAGTATCGATGGCGGTGGCGAAGGCAGCGGCTGAAGAGGCTGGTCTGCCGCTCTATCGTTATTTCGGTGGCTCGGGCGCGATGCAGATGCCGGTGCCGATGATGAATGTCATTAATGGCGGCGCGCACGCAGACAACAACCTGGATATTCAAGAGTTCATGATTATCCCAGTGGGTGCGCCGAGTTTTCGCGAGGCGATGCGTTACGGTGCCGAGGTCTTCCATACACTGAAAAAAATCCTGCATGACAAGGGGCTTACCACGGCGGTGGGTGACGAGGGTGGTTTTGCGCCGTCAGTAAAGAGCCATGAAGAAGCAATACAGCTGATTCTGCAGGCGATCGAGAAAGCGGGCTACGAGCCCGGCACCCAAATCGCGCTGGGCCTCGACTGCGCCGCTTCTGAGTTCTACAAAGATGGCCTGTACCAACTCGATGGTGAAGGCTTGAAATTGTCGGCTGACGATTTCACGAATCTGCTGGCGACCTGGAGCGACAAGTACCCGATCATTTCCATCGAAGATGGTATGCACGAAGGCGACTGGACAGGTTGGGCTACGCTGACCAAAGCTTTGGGTAAGAAGGTTCAGCTGGTCGGTGATGATCTGTTCGTCACCAACACAAAAATCCTGCGTCAAGGTATCGACGAGGGTATCGCCAACTCGATTCTGATCAAGATTAATCAGATCGGTACGCTGACCGAAACCTTTGCTGCGATTGAAATGGCCAAGCGTGCAGGCTACACCGCAGTTATCTCGCATCGCTCGGGCGAGACCGAGGATTCGACCATCGCTGATATTGCAGTAGGCACCAATGCGCTGCAGATCAAGACTGGCTCAATGTCGCGCTCGGACCGCATGGTGAAGTACAACCAGCTTCTGCGTATTGAGGAAGATTTGGGTGACATCGCGTCCTACCCCGGTCGCGATGCGTTTTACAACCTCTAAGCGTCGCCGCCGCTGGCATCAGCATCAACGCGTCATTAAGCTATGAGACTGATCCTGATCGTTCTAACAGCGCTGTTGGTAATGATTCAGTACCCGCTGTGGTTGGGTAAGGGCGGCTGGCTGCGGGTATGGGATTTATCGCGACAGCTGGATACTGCGCTCGAGAAAGAGCAAGAGCTGCGGCAGCGAAACGAAAAACTGGCCAGTGAGGTGCAAGACCTCAAAGAAGGTACGGGTGCGGTCGAAGAGCGTGCCCGCTACGAGCTTGGCATGGTCAAGGAAGGCGAGATCTTCGTGCAGGTGCTGGATGGTGGGACCAAGTCCAGCGTGCCGGATTCGGCTAGGCAGTAAAAAACCACCTAGTGCCGGTTGGTAACCGGTCCCGTTGGGTCGATGGCAAGGCGGTAGCACCGCAGACAGTACAAGACGTACGGCAAGTTGCTGCCAACGCCGCAAGCGGCCCAACGCGACAGGTTACTAGTGCTGTACTTGCCGCGGTGCTTGTACGGCATCCGCCAAGATGTCGGCTGCAAACAGCTGTGCGCAATCCACTTTGTCGAACGCATAGTCTTGGCCGCAGAAGTCGCAATTGATCTCTAGCTTGCCAAGATCTGCTAGCGCCTCATCCACTTCGGCCTGCCCCAACATTTTCAGCATGTTGCCAACCTTTTCACGGGTACAGGTGCAGTGGAAATTCGGGTGACGTGGCTCGAATACGCGAACCTGCTCTTCCCAGTACAGTCGCCGCAGCAGCGTCATGATGTCGGTGCTGAGCAATTCTTCATCGCCCACCGTTGAAGCGAGTGTGACCGTGCGATTCCAAGTGTCGCCGTCTTCTTCGCTGCTGGCTTTGCCGCCTTCCTCGGGTAGCTTCTGCAACAGCAGGCCGCGTGCGACCGATGCATCAGCCGCCAACCAGAGCTTGGTATCGAGCTGCTCCGACCGCATCATGTAGTTTTCGATCACGGTTGAAACCGAATCACCATCGAGCGCCACAATGCCCTGATAGGGCTGCTGCCCGGGCAGTTTGTCGGTGGGGTCCAGGGTAATCGCGAAGCGCCCCTGACCATTCAAGTTCACGAGTTGCTGTAAGCCTGCATCGTCGGCGATGCTGGTGTTTTCGCCGAGCTTGGCGGTCGCGCGAAGCTGGAGTGCAGCATCGCATTCCACCACCAGCAGTTTGACTGGACCATCGCCATGGATCTGCAGGATGATGGTGCCGTTGAATTTCAGATTGGCCGAAAGCAGGGCAGCGGCGGCCATCATCTCGCCGAGCATTTCGGTGACGGGTGCCGGGTAGCTGCGTCGGTCCAACACATGACGCCATGCTTCAGAGAGTTCGACCAATTCGCCACGCACCGGCGAGTTCTCGAACATGAATTTTTGCAGCGTGTCAGTCATCCAGAAACAAGATTAATCGATACGCTTGAGATGCTGACGGTACTGCTGGGCGCGCGCCAGATACATCTCGGCGCTTTGCTTGAGGCCGTCCAGCTCTGTGTCGGTGAGTGTGCGTACGGCACGTGCCGGCGAGCCGATGATGAGTGTGTTGTCAGGGAATTCCTTGCCCTCGGTGACCAAGGCGCCAGCACCAATCAGGCAGTTACGGCCAATTTTTGCGCCATTCAGAACGACTGCTTGAATACCAACCAGACTGCCATCGCCGATGGTGCAGCCGTGCAGCATGGCTTGGTGACCCACAGTGACGTTGTTCCCGATGGTTAGTGGACAGCCATGATCGGTATGGAGCACCGTGCCTTCCTGCACGTTGCTATTTTCGCCGACCACGATGGGTTCGGTATCGCCGCGAATGACGACGCCGTACCAAATATTGGCGTTGGCTTTGATGGTGACCTCGCCAATCACGGTGACGGAATCGGTCAGGAATGCAGACTCGTGGATAGTCGGGCGGATGTCGCCAAGCTGGTAAATCGGCATCGGACTTAAAATACAGTCAAACAGAAAGCCAACATTTTACCCTTGACCGCATGAACTCACCACTGAATACCAGCGTTTGCGAACTGCGCTCAAGGGCACTGGCATTGCTGTGCGAGTCGGATGTCTCGCATAAAGTCGAGCGGACGCGAGAACTGCACGCACAGTGGCTCGCTCAGGGTGTTCAACTCGATGCGTCTATGGCCTTGCAGCCGTATGCTGCGGTGCCCGGCCGTCCGGCTCGCCCGCCCTTGGTACCGCCGCGCGAAGTCGGCAAGCGCGCCATGCACACCGTCGAAGGGCGGGCTGCGCTGATTCATGCCTTGGCCCATATTGAATTTAATGCGATTAATCTCGCGCTGGATGCGGTCTGGCGCTTCAGCGATATGCCGCGCGAGTTTTATGGCGACTGGCTGCAGGTGGCGGCCGAGGAGGCGCTGCATTTTTCACTGCTCGACGCGCACCTAAAGACATTGGGTTATGCCTACGGCGACTTCAATGCGCACAACAGCCTGTGGGAGATGGCGCAGAAAACCGCCGGCGATATGACAGCGCGGATGGCGCTGGTACCGCGCACCTTGGAGGCGAGAGGGCTCGATGCAACGCCGGCGGTACGCGCGAAACTGGCGCAAGTCGGCGACCATGAGGCCGCGGCGATTCTCGACATCATTTTGCGTGACGAGGTCGGTCATGTGGCGATCGGCAACCGTTGGTATCACTGGCTCTGCATGCGCGACGGCAAGGATCCGGTTGCGCTGTATGCAGATTTGTCGCTTCGTTTCAAGGCACCGCAGCCGCGTGGGCCGTTTAATCTGGACGCGCGTCGTGCTGCGGGGTTCAGCGATGAAGAGATTGCGGTGCTGGAGGCGTCAGGTAGTTAGGGCAGTGTGTGGACGTGCAACTGACCCGCACTATCCGCAGCGATCCATCCGCCTCGCGTCACGTCACTGTCGCCATCCCAGTCAGAGAGTACATACCGCACCCTTTGCTCTTCGCGGTGGATTGCCGGTCGGTGCGTATGACCGTGGATCATGATGTCGACTTGGTGAGCGTCGAATAGTCTGGCGATCGCGTTCGGGTTCACATCCATGATGGCCATGGATTTCTCGCGCTGTGCATCACGGCTGCCTTCGCGCATACCTTCGATAATCATCTTCCGCTCGGTGAGCGGCTTGGCGAGAAAGGCGCTTTGCCATACAGGATTGCGTACCTGCGAACGAAATGCCATGTAATCCTTGTCGTCCGTGCATTGTGCATCGCCGTGCACTAGCAGCATGCGCTGACCACCGATATTGGCAACATAGGGGTCGGGCAGTAAGGTCATCCCAGTCGCTTGCGCGAACGCATCCCCGACGAGGAAATCACGGTTACCTGCCATCCAGTACAGCGCAACTCCGCCGTCGGTCAACGCGCGCAATGCGTTGACCACCTTGCGATTAAACGGGTCATCGAGATCATCATCGCCCGCCCAATACTCAAAGATATCGCCGAGCAGATAAAGCTGGCGCGTGCTCGCCGCTTCTTCGTTCAAGAAACGAAAAAACGCTGCCGCCGTCTTCGGCATCTGCGCGGACAGGTGCAGGTCTGAAACAAAAAGCGCAACCGTTTCCGGCTGCGCCTTTTGATCGACTAGCGTGGATGCGCTCATCGGTGTGTCGTAATTTTTGGCAGGTCAGACGATCTCAGCTTTCTCGATGATCACGTCTTCAACCGGTACATCGCCGTGAAAACCCTTGGTGCCGGTGCGGACCTTGCGAATTTCGTCCACTACCTCGGTGCCCGCAGTCACTCGGCCAAACACGCAGTAGCCCCAGTGATCCGGGCCTGAGTAGTCCAGAAAGCCGTTGTCTTTCACGTTAATGAAAAACTGCGCCGTTGCAGAGTGCGGGTCATTGGTACGCGCCATCGCGACCGTGTACTGCTCATTGGCGAGCCCGTTCGAGGCTTCATTGTCGATTGGCTCGCCGCATTCTTTTTGCTTCATGCCCGGCTCGAAACCACCGCCTTGGATCATGAAGCCATCGATTACACGATGAAAAATCGTACCGTCATAGTGACCGGCTTTTACATACGACAAAAAATTCTCGACGGTCTTTGGGGCTTTCTCGGCATCGAGTTCAATAGTGATGTCGCCGTGATTGGTGCTGAGTACAACTGCCATGGTAGTCCTTTAAAAAATTAATCAATCAGCGTGGCTGATTCAATGATGACGGGCTTGACTGGCTTGTCGCGACGATCAGTCTCAACCGCCTCAATTTGGTCGACGACTTCATTGCCCTTGATGACCTTGCCAAATACGGCGTAGCCGTAGCCATCCTGCCCCGGGTAGTCCAGAAAACGATTGTCTTTAGCATTGATAAAAAACTGTGCGGTCGCAGAGTTAGGGTCTGCGGTACGCGCCATTGCAATGGTGTAGCGGCGGTTCTTCAGTCCGTTCGATGATTCGATCTCAATCGGTCCGCGGGTCGCTTTCTCCGCGCCTTGAGGCGTGTAACCGCCCCCCTGAATCATGAAGCCGCGGATCACACGATGAAACACGGTGCCATTGTAGAAACCCGACTTCACATACTGTAGAAAATTATCGACCGTTTTCGGGGCCTTAGCGGAGTCTAGTTCGACCACGATTTCACCGGCACTGGTCTTGATGGATACGGTGGGTGCAGCGCGCCCAGCTGCGGGCTTTGCTTGGCTACCGGTTGATGCCGCTTCTGCAACGGCCAGCTGTGAGAATAGGGCCAGCGAAGCAGCAACAGCAGCAACAAAGAGACGCATACGCAACATAAAAATCCTTTTTTAAAGCACCTTTAACTCGTCATGCCGTCCGGAATGCACGATCTTCGATGCTATACTTTGACCAAGCCCCCATTTTATCAAAGACAGTCCGCAAGCTCTGCCTACGCAGCAAATCGCGGTGCCGTCAGTGGCACGAGTTCTGGTTGCGTTCGTTGCCGAGTCTGTATTGCTCATGAGTTCTCTCAAAATTTACAACACGCTTGCGCGTGACAAAGTGCCTTTTGTTCCCATCGATCCGGGCAAGGTGCGGATGTATGTCTGCGGCATGACGGTTTATGACTACTGTCATCTTGGTCATGCGCGCGTGATGGTGGTGTTCGACATGGTGCAGCGTTGGCTTCGAGGCAGTGGCTTCGACGTCACGTATGTTCGCAATATCACAGACATCGACGACAAAATCATCAAGCGTGCTGTTGAGAATGGCGAGCCGATTTCTGCGCTGACTAATCGCTTTATTGCTGCCATGAATGAAGACGCTGAGGCGCTAGGCGTCCAGCCGCCCGATCATGAACCACGCGCAACAACCTTCGTACCGCAGATGCTGCAACTGATCGGGCGTCTGGAATCCAATGGGTTGGCCTACAAAGCCAGCGATGGTGATGTTAATTTTTCAGTACGCGATTTTTCCGGTTACGGCAAGTTGTCTGGCAAATCCTTAGATGATTTGCGCGCGGGTGAGCGTGTTGAAGTCGCTAGCGCCAAGCGTGACCCGCTCGACTTTGTTCTGTGGAAATCCGCGCGCGAGTCTGAGCCTGAAGAGGTGAAATGGCCTTCGCCGTGGGGCGCTGGCCGACCGGGTTGGCATATCGAGTGCTCCGCCATGTCGTGTCAGCTGCTAGGTGAGCATTTTGATATCCATGGTGGTGGGCAGGATCTGCAGTTCCCGCACCATGAAAACGAGATCGCGCAGTCTGAAGGTGCCAGCGGGAAGCCATTCGTCAATTACTGGATGCATAACGGCTTCGTGCGTGTCGATGACGAAAAAATGTCCAAGTCCTTGGGTAATTTTTTCACTATCCGCGAGGTGCTGAAACAGTACGATGCCGAGGTGGTGCGCTTCTTCATCCTGCGCGCGCATTATCGTAGCCCGCTGAATTATTCTGATGCGCATCTTGATGATGCGCGGGTCGCGCTGATGCGACTGTACACCGCCTTGAAAGACCATCCCGGCGATCAGCAAGCACTGGATTGGCACGAGCCGCACGCGCAGCGCTTTACCGAGGCGATGAATGACGATTTCAACACGCCAATCGCGATTGCCGTGCTATTTGATTTAGCGAGTGAGGTGAACCGCAGCGGATCGCCGGTGGCGGCTCGTCAACTCAAGGGTCTTGCAGGTATGCTGGGTTTGTTGGGTCGCGAGCCGCAGCTGTTCCTGCAGGGTGGTGCGCCACTAGGCATGACAGATGATGAGGTGGCTGCTCATATCGCGGCGCGTTTAGCCGCAAAACAAAACAAGAACTTTGCCGAATCTGATCGCATCCGTACTGAGTTGCTCGAGAAGGGCGTTGTGCTGGAAGACAAACCCGGTGGTGTCACCGAGTGGCGAAGAGCATAGGATCAGGCACGATGGCGAAGCCCGCTGAACTCATTGTTCCCGACTATTGGGAAGAGGCCAAGACCGAGTTGATGCGGCGCGATCGTATCCTGCGCAAGCTGATTCCTAAGTTCGGCGATTTGCAACTCGTTGGCCGCGGCGACCCGTTTACCACCTTGGCGCGCGCCATCGTTGGTCAGCAGATTTCGGTGAAAGCAGCGCAATCCGTGTGGGAGCGCTTGGTGGTCACCGTCCCCAAGCTGTCACCTGCCACCGTCAAAAAAGCCGGCTTGGAAAAACTTGCCAGCTGTGGGTTATCAAAACGCAAGGCTGAGTATTTGACCGATCTCGCGCTCCATTTTTTAGATGGCAGCGTGCATGCGAAAGACTGGTCATCGATGCATGATGAAGATGTCATCGCCGAGTTGATCCAAATTCGGGGCATTGGTCGCTGGACGGCGGAGATGTTCCTGATTTTCAATTTGCTACGACCGAATGTGCTGCCGCTGGACGACCTGGGTCTGCTGAAAGGCATCAGCGTGAATTACTTCTCGGGCGAGCCGGTCTCGCGCAGCGATGCGCGCGAAGTGGCGGCCAACTGGGAGCCCTGGCGCACGGTGGCCACCTGGTATCTTTGGCGCTCACTCGACCCCCTGCCTGTAGAATATTGATATTGGCAACACAAGATTGCTATGATCCGGCATGCGGGGCGGTCACAAGCCGAGCGCCATTGCCAGGATGACAAGGAGCTAGCGTGAGCAAAACCACCTTTCTCAGCTTTGAGCAGTCTATCGCTGAACTGGAAACGAAAATCGAAGAGTTGCGCTTCGTGCAGGAAGACTCTGCAGTCGATATCAGCGAAGAGATCGACAAGCTGCATCAAAAGAGTCAGCAACTCACCAAAGACATTTACAGCAAACTCACACCCTGGCAGGTGTCGCAGATTGCTCGTCATCCTCAGCGGCCTTATACCCTTGATTATGTCGCCGAGATCTTCACCGACTTTCATGAGCTGCATGGCGACCGCTCTTACGCAGATGACCTATCCATCATTGGTGGTCTAGCGCGATTCAACGGCCAGCCTTGCATGGTGCTTGGGCATCAAAAAGGGCGCGACACCAAAGAGCGCGCGCTGCGTAACTTCGGTATGGCAAAACCCGAGGGCTATCGCAAGGCGCTGCGACTGATGAAGCTCTCCGAGAAATTCAATCTGCCCGTCTTCACTTTTGTGGATACGCCCGGTGCCTTCCCGGGTATCGATGCAGAAGAGCGTGGTCAGTCTGAGGCGATCGGACACAACCTCTACGCCATGGCTGAGTTGAAGGTGCCCATCATCTCCACCATCATCGGTGAGGGCGGCTCGGGC
>JAIXQV010000005.1 GCA_027485535.1 Oxalobacteraceae bacterium
ATGGATTTGCCGGCGCCGGTTTCTCCCGTGAAGACGGTGAAACCCGACGACAGATCGAGTTCGACAAAGTCGACGATCACAAAATCACGAATAGCGAGCGCGCGCAGCATCAGTGAAGCGAGAGGAAAAGACGTTATTTTAATTGACCGGAGGTCGATGGATATTCGTTCCAATGCAGCTTCTCGCGCAAGGTATCGAAATAATTCCAGCCTAGCGGATGCAAAAAGGTCACAACATCGCTCGACCGTTTCAGCAAGACCCGGTCGCCGACGTGGAGCTTGATGACAGATTGCATGTCGAAGTTCACGCTGCAGTCCCGGCCGCTGGATAGCTCAATTTCTATTTCGCGATCATCCGACAGCACGATCGGGCGGTTCGACAGCGCGTGTGGCGCAATCGGCACCATCACAATGCCGCCCAACTGCGGCTGCAAAATCGGGCCGCCGGCAGCCAGCGCGTAGGCGGTCGAACCGGTCGGGGTAGACACAATCAGCCCATCGGAGCGCTGGTTGTACATGAATTGGCCATCGACCGTCACCCGTAATTCGATCATGCCGGCGCCGGAACCACGCGCCACCACCACGTCATTGAATGCCAGCCCATGAAAGCTAGGCTGACCATCTCGGATTACAGTACCCGCCAGTAATGAGCGCTGCTCGGATTCAACTTTACCGTCCAACATATCAGCCAGTACCGGCAGCATTTTGTCGGACGGAATATCGGTCATGAAACCAAGACGACCTTGGTTGACGCCAATCAGCGGCACTCGATAGGGCGCGAGCTGGCGAGCGATACCGAGCATGGTGCCATCGCCGCCCACCACAATCGCGAGCTGTGCCTGCTCGCCTATTTGCTCTGGCGTCAGCGACTGCGATGCTGCTCTGTCGAGATCGGTTGCCGTGGCCGACTCAAAAACCACTCTGTGGCCGCGGCCCTCCAAGAAACGCGCAAGCGCCAGCAAATCCTCGACAGCCGGCGGGTCGCCATGCTTGCCGATGATGGCAACGGTGGGGAAAGCGGACGGCGTCGACATGCTGCCGATTAGACCATAATTGCACTCGTCGCTGGAATCATGCGTCGACGCCCGATAAAATAAGCCTATGCAACTCGATAATCGCGCACAAACGCTACTCAAAGCACTGGTCGAGCGTTACATCTCCGATGGCCAACCCGTAGGATCGCGGGCCTTGGCGCGAATCTCCGGCCTTGATCTGTCGCCGGCCACGATCCGCAACATCATGTCGGATCTTGAAGAGCTTGGTCTCGTTTCCAGCCCGCACACCTCAGCAGGGCGAGTCCCGACACCACGCGGGTACCGATTGTTTGTCGATAGTCTGCTCACCGTGCAAACCATTGATGAGAGCGCAGTTGAATCCAAGTTGCACTCCGGGGTATCGGCGCAAAAAACGATTGCCAGTGCAGCGCAAGTGTTGTCTCAACTGTCCCAGTTCGCGGGCGTGGTGCTTGCGCCCCGCCGCGAAGGTACGTTTCAGCAAATCGAGTTCTTGCGGCTGTCCGAGAAACGCATCCTGCTGGTTATCGTGGCACCGAATGGCGACGTACAAAACCGCTTGCTACTGACGCCAAGCGACTACTCGCCATCCGAGCTGGTGCAAGCGGCTAACTATATCAATCAGCACTATGCCGGCTTACCGTTTGACGAAGTGCGCATCAAACTGAACGATGAATTACGTCAGCTGCGTGATGACATCACCCAACTGATGCAAGCCGCTGTCGAGGCCGGCAGCGACGCGATGAATACGGGCGAAGACGAGGTGGTTATCTCAGGTGAGCGCAATTTACTCTCGGTCTCGGAGTTGGCCTCGAATATGGGCTCGCTGCGCAAGATGTTTGATTTATTCGACCAAAAAACCAGCCTGGCGGCGCTACTGGATACATCCAGCAAAGCGAGCGGCGTTCAAATTTTTATTGGCGGTGAGTCAACCCTGATGCCGCTCGACGAGATGAGTATCGTCACCGCACCCTACGAGTCGAATGGTCGGATCGTTGGCACCCTGGGCGTCATCGGGCCAACCCGCATGGCCTACGAGCGCGTGATTCCGATCGTGGATATTACTGCTCGACTGTTGTCGAACGCCCTGTCGCACCCCTAAGCTCGACTGTCAGGGCTGGATTTCTATGCGACAGCCCTCAGCTGCCGCGATGCGGACAGTTCTCTTTGGTGCAGTTACCGTAGAGTGAGAGCGCATGCTCTGCCAGTTTGAAGCCCCGCTCGGCAGCGATGTTTTGCTGACGCTTTTCGATTTCCTCATCAAAAAACTCTTCCACCAAGCCACAGTCCAAACAGACCAAGTGGTCGTGATGCGCGCCCAAATTGAGCTCGAACACCGCCTTGCCGGACTCAAAATGATTGCGTGACAACAGCCCGGCTTGCTCAAACTGAGTCAGCACCCGGTAAACGGTTGCCAGTCCGACATCGAGGTTTTCGGCCAGTAGCTGCTTGTAAACATCTTCCGCCGACAAATGCCGGACCTGACTACCCTGGAAGATTTCCAGAATTTTCAGTCGGGGTAGCGTGGCCTTGAGACCGCTCGATTTCAGATCGGGAGTTTGATGCGGCATGATTTATCGGTGAGCAGCGTGAACTGCCTTATCATATAGTGTTTCGCGTTCCGCGCCATTTTAGCGTCTTCATCATGCCCCAGCCGTTTCTCGCTGTATCTCGCCGAATCTCTGCTGCGACTGCGATCGTCTTTTCTTGTCTGCTGTGCGGCTGTGTCAGCAAGTTGTTTGCTGAGGGCGAACAGCCGCTGGAAGCTGCACCCGCCGGTGTTACCCAGCGGGTGCAGCAGAGTAAATTATTTGGCGTGCTGCCGGTGTATCGTCCCGACACGCAGCAGGGTAATTTCATCTCTAAGGAACAAGTCGCTCAGCTACAGGTCGGCATGACACCCGCGCAGGTTCGTTTCCTGCTCGGCACACCGCTACTCAATGATGTGTTTCATGCAGAGCGTTGGGATTATCCGTTTGTGCTCAAGCGCGGCGACGGCACAGTCACCGCCAGCAATGTCGTGGTGCATTTCAAAGACGGTCGTGTCTCGCGTTTCGAGGGCGCCGAACTCCCTAATGAAAAAGAATACCTTCGGCTGATCGCAGCGCCGAAGCAATAAAGCCTACCGAGACCACTCCCATGAACCCACTGAAGATCGCGGTGGCCGGCGCATCCGGCCGCATGGGCCGCATGCTGATCGAAGCCATTGATGCCGACCCCGACACCCAACTCAGCGGCGCACTGGATGTCGCCGGAGCACCCGGGCTGGGCGCCGACGCGGGCAGCGCCATGGGTCGCACGCTGGGTGTCAATATTGAATCAGCACTTGACGTCGGGCTTGCTAATGCCGAGTTCCTGATTGATTTCACCCGCCCTGCCGGTACCTTGGCGCATCTGGATTACTGTGCCGAGCACGGAATCAAGGTCATCATCGGCACCACCGGCTTTGACGACGCTGGTAAGGCAGCGATCGAAGCCGCGGCCAAGCGAACTGCCATCGTGTTTGCGCCCAATATGAGCGTGGGCGTGAATGTCACCATGAAATTGCTCGAGCTGGCAGCCAAGAGCTTCTCGCACGGCTATGACATCGAGATCATCGAGGCGCACCACCGGCACAAGGTGGATGCCCCGTCTGGTACCGCCCTGAAAATGGGTGAAGTGGTGGCCCATGCACTCGGCCGCGATCTGAAACAAGTCGGCGTATTCGCGCGCGAAGGCGTGACCGGTGAGCGCGATCCATCCTCGATCGGCTTTGCCACCATTCGCGGCGGCGATATCGTGGGCGATCACACCGTGTTGTTCGCCGGTGTTGGTGAACGTATCGAAATCACGCACAAGTCTTCCAGCCGTGTCACTTATGCGCATGGCAGCTTGCGCGCCGCTCGTTTCCTGCAGCACAAAGCCACTGGCCTGTACGACATGCAGGACGTGCTCGGTCTGCGCTGAGTCGCAGCCGGAGCCTTGCCGTGCCAAGCATGAGGCCGTCCGCGCTTGCCGTTGCTATTGCGCTACATGGGGCACTGATCGCCTTTGTGGTGTCCGGCGCGCTCGAGAAGCCCCACACCGAGGTCGAGCCGCCACCGGTCATCGTGCAATTGCTGACGCCGGTACCGCCGCCCAAGCCCGAGCCACCGCCACCCGAGCCACCCAAACCGAAACCCCCGAAGCCAGAGCCGGTCAAGCCGCAACCACGTCCCGAGCCGCCTCGGCCTGAGCAGCCCAAGCCGGAGCCCGCGAAGCCGGAAATACGGCCTGAGCCGCGCCCTGAGCCGGCCAAGATCGAGCCACCACCAGCCCCAGCGGCGGCGGCACAACCTGCGCCGGTCGCCCCGCCAGCACCGCCAGCGCCACCGCCTCCACCACCGACGCCGTCGGTTGCCAAGGCGAGTGCGCGTACTGAGGTCAGCATCTCCGCAAGCTACGCCGTCGCCAACCGCAAGCCAGAGTACCCAAAAATGTCGCTGCGCTTTGGCGAACAAGGGAC
>JAIXQV010000025.1 GCA_027485535.1 Oxalobacteraceae bacterium
ACTCACCCGGTTGCCAGATAACAGCGAGCCTTGCTGTGTGGTTTGATCAAGTGTGTCACGTGAGCGAGTGGTGGTGCTCGACAGGAAGCCGCGACGAGTATGGCGGTGTGATTCATCGAGGCTGACGAGTGACTCGGCGGTGTCGAGCGTCACATCCCGCGTGGCATTGAGCTGGATGTCACCATCACGCGTTTCGACCTGCGCGCCGCGGGTGATGATGTCGCGACCCGCGACGATGTCGACGTTGCCTGTGGCCTTGATGGTGGACGCCACTTCGCTTTCGCTGGCTTCATGCCGATGATTGCCGCCGCCCCAGTTGACTGTTTCGCTCTGTGCAACGGTGACTGTATCTAGGCGAACGTCGTTGCCAGCAGCAAGCACAACGCGGCCAGTGGCTGGCGATAGGGTTGCTGCAGCGGTTGATGCAGAAGTTGATTCAGAAGTTGATTCAGAAGTTGATATAGCAGTTGATGTGGTGTTTGAGTCAGCGATTGAATCAGCCTTTGAAGCAGTATTCGAGGTCGTATTGGTAGATGCATTAGTAGCTGTATTGGTATCCGATGCAGCCGGTGTCCCCTGCTGAACACGGGCACCCTTGAGCGTCAGGTTATGGCCGGCCGCGACCACCATCTGGCCATCGTCACGGCGCACATAGAGCCCGGCGACACGATCGATGTTCGTGTGACTGCCTTGCGCGTTCGAATCGCTACGCGTTGTCGACGCAATCGTGATGTCATTACCGGCGGTGAGTACCAGCGCGTCATCGGCCTGAATCTGGCCGCCGAGGTTGTTGATGTCTTGCGCGGCATTCAGCTTCACGCTACCGCCGGTGATGCTGCCACCGAGGTTGTCGATATTAGCGGCGCTCAGGTTCGTGAGCTGCCGTCCGGCGATGGTGCCGTCATTTGTCAGATCACCCGTGAGCGATAGCTTGACCTGATCACCTCCCAACAAGGCGCCATCAGGTGTGAGATCGCCATTGCGCACCTGCACATACACCTGCGGCACCAAGGCGCGCGTGGTCTGGCCATTGGGTAGGGTGATGTCTTTCTCGACCAGCCACACGATATCGCTGGTCAGTACAGCCATCTGTGCGGCCGACAAAGCGATGCCCGGTCGCAGCTGATGCGCTTGCGCAAATGTGGTTGCCTTGTCCATTAATGCCTGGAACTGCGCCTCGTCATTGGTATAGCCCGGCAAGAAGCGACGGCCCGTCAGTTGCGCGATTTGTTCACGTACTAGCCGTTGCTCATAGAAGCCGTCGCCGAGTCGCTTTTGCATTTGCTGCGGATCGAGCGCCAGTTGCTGCAGCAAATAATCCGAGCCTAGCCATTGCTTGTAGTCGGTAAAGCGTGGGTCGGTTTCAACCACATAGCCGCGCACCTCGGGCGCGGTGCGGTATAAGCTATTGCTCGGTACGGTCGTCGCGAGGCTGACGTTACGGGTCGACTGCCCGCTGCCATTGGCAATGTCGACGACGCGCGTGGGTGACTGCGGGGTCTGGCCTTCGTATCCCATCACCCCCAATGAAATACTTTGCACCTGTGGTGTTGGTTCATGCCTCGCCTCGCTCGTACCAGTTTTATCGACCCCCTTTTCACGATCACGCCAGAATGAATCGACAGTACCGATGTCCGTGGTAGTTCGGGTACCCGTGGCGTCGATGTTGTTGAGGGTGGCGACCTGCACATCGAGTGCTTGGCCCGCAACGATGCGGCTCTTGTCATTAGTCAGCGTCTCGCCGCGCACGCGCAGGTTGCCACCGGCGATGATCTTTGCGGGTGTCGAGGTGTCGGTTACATCCTCGGTGACCGTACGCTGATATTGGTAGCGTCGCCAGCGCTCATAGTTACCTTCGGGCGTATGCAGGTGATGCGACTCATTCATATAGATGTAGACATCGGGCGCGTCCGGCGTGTAGCTCTTGGATGTTCCTGAGCCAGCTACTTCGACGATAGGTTCGTTGCGCGTTGTCTCGCGGCGCGTGCGGTAATGCATGTTGATGTTGCGGATCTCATCGACGGCTAAGCGCATGTCGCCAGCGGCCTCGATGTTGGCGCTTAGGTTGTCGAGCCGCCGAGCTTGGCCGACTGCGTGAAGCTGTGCATCGAGATGGCGCCCGATTGACAGCTCGCCATCGCTGTAGAGCAGTGCGCCTTCGCGGTTGGTGATCTGGTCGGCGCCGATGTCAAGCCGTGAACGGGCGGCGATGACGGGCGCTGCACTGCCGGCGGCATCATCAGTATCGTTGATGACGATATCCGCATCGAGCGCGACTTGGTCACCATAGATGCGGCCGGTGCCGAGGTTTTTAATCGTCGTGCTCTTTAGCAGCACGTCGCCACCGTTGATCAAGCCGCGGTTGATTAATGCGTGTGGTGCCGTCGCCTCAAGTCGGATGGTCTTTGCTTCGAGCGACCCATCGGTCTCATTGTTGAGCTTGTCGGCGGTCACAGCCAGAACTTCCCCTGCCACCATTGCAGCGTGGTTGTTCACCGTGCCGGCCGTGCGAAGCGTCAGGTTGCGGTTGGCAGCGAGTTCGCCAACGTGGTTGTAGTCTGTGGTGAGGCGGATATCAATATCGGTTCCGCCGAGGACTTTGCCATCGCCGGATAGGCTGGCGGCATCGATCGACAATAAGCGCCCGGCGATCAGCATGCCATCGGTGTTCGTCATACGGAGCGTGCGCTCGGCAAACGCTGCATCCGTAATCGACAACACACCGCCTGCAGCGATCACCCCACCGGTGTTATCGAGCTCACCCGCGATCTGCAGCGATGCATCCCCTGCCGCATGAAGTGTGCCGCGGTTGGTCAGTCCCTGCGCGGCGTTAACGTCGAGTCGATCTGTGCTGTTAATGACGCCCGTGACCTCAAGCCGGCCTGCTGCTGTGATACGAAGGTCGTTTGCACCGCCACCGAGCATGCCGGCGTGACGAACCCCGACGCCGGCTTCGGTGCCGACCAGCCAGATCTTGCCGGCATACATACCACCCAGCTCACTGACGTCAATGGCAAACGTCGGCTTACCATCGCCGCTAGCCATCGCCGTGGTCTGCAGATCGCTGGCGCGGACTTCGTTGCTGCCGGCGATGACGTTCAGCTGATGGGCATGCAGTGCGGCGTTGACCTGCACCGCGCGCGCTAGTACATCGGTGTAGTCAGCATTCCTCGAATCAAGCCCATGACCCGAAAAGCTGACCGTGCCGCGTCGTACCAGATAGTGGTCGAGGTTACCGCTGGCGCTGTAATGCGGAACGCCTGTCGTCAGCGTCGCACGACTTGCATTGATGAAGCCACAGCCATCGCAACTGATACCCGATGGGTTGGCAATGATGACTTGCGCGCGCTGCCCAGCTACCTCGGCATAGCCGTGCAACAGGCTGGGGTGGCTGGAATTGACTTCATTGACAATGACGGAAGCTGGCCTGTCGAGCATCGGGTTGGCTTGCACCCAGCCACCGAGCGCGGTCTGCACTGACTGATTGGCATTGTTCAGGATCGCGCCATTGCTTTGCACATCAAACTGAGTGAATACATTGCGCGAGACACCGCCGGCAGTCGGCGTTTGAATCTGTACCAGCGGTACACCGTTGGCGGCTGAGGTAACAATGGCTTGATGGTGGGCGGGTGCTGCTGCGTCAGAAATAATCTGCGCGTCGGCAGTAATGGGTAGCAGTGTCGGTGCCAGTATCAGTGGCGGTGTCAGCGACAGCAGACCAGCCAGCGCCGATCCGGTAAACAAACGCGGGCCACTACCAGCAGCGCTTTGGCTTGGTGTCGTCTCGGCCACTGCCATTAACAAGCCACGTGCACGATTGAACACGAGGCGATAGCAACGCTGGTTCATGTCGGTAGCTCTGGTTCAGGGGAAGGAGGATTGGACACAAAGCTAGTGTTCGAATCGAGCCCGACAGGTCGGGCCGCAAACCATGCATCGGCTTCGATGCGGTTGAGTGCAATGCCGCGACAACGTTTGATACGAAAGCCGCGCTCGACACCACGGTGATGCAGATAGCGCATGCAATTCGTCGGGAATACTTGCCGTTGTAGCAGGCGCCAAATAGAGGCTGTATGACCGAAGGGCGCTATCCAATCGATGATCCACTGACGGTCGCCACTAGCCCAATCAGCCGGCGTTATTGCTGCGTGCGGTCCGTGAACGTAGTTGTTTTCTGCAGCAACAGAAAAGTTCGCCCACGAAACGTAGAACACGGGCCGATCACCCTCGGTAGCGAGGACAAATTGTCGGTGCGCGATGGGCGGTAACAACAAGGTCGACAGCCATTTCAGTGGTGTCTCGCGCCGTGTACTGGCCTGCATCCAGAGCCAGGTAGCAGCGCCGAAGATTTCAGCTTCTCGCCAGTCCTGTTGCAGCAAGCCGGGAGCGATCACATCAAGACCGGGAGCGGAAGCGAAGCGCATGGTTGACCTCGTCAGTACGACCAGCTGAGACTGAAGCCGACGTTCAGCCCCTGCGTTGAGAAACCGACCGGCGCGGACAGCGCACGACCAGCGAACACGTCATACGCCACACCTTGCGCACCACCGCGTAGCCCGACAGCCAAGCCAGCAAGGTGCTTGCCGGCAAGCTGTTCGCTATGCCGACCACTCACCTCGCCATAGTCGAGACCGAGATAGACTTCTTGTCCCGACCTACCCAGCGAGACGCCGAGATCATTTCGTACCAGCCAGCCACGGTCAGCCGATAGCATGCGTTGCTCATCGAAGCCGCGCACCGAAAAACGGCTACCGATGCTGAATCTGTCTTGCGGCAGTAGTGAGGTCCATGAATACTGCGCGCGCATTGCCAGCGTGTAGCGCAAGCGCTGCGCTGCGATGGCGAACGGCTGGTTATACAGTGCGCCGACTTGCAGAATTTGTGGACGCGTACTGCCCTCCACGGCCTCGTTCAGAAGCGGGTGATGGCCAAAGACAACGCTACCATGCCGATATCCGGCATTTGCGTCGAGCGTCGCACTGCGCAGTACTTGCCGATGCGTGAGGCCGGCTTCAAAGCCACCCAACTGACGCCGCTGTACCGTGATCTCTAGGTCACCCACAAAATTGCGCGCCTGCTTTGCCCATGCGCTTAGATAGGTGATGGTCTTGCTGTTTGCATCGCGCGCGAGGATGCGCGATAGCTTGAGTTCCTGATTTGTACTCTCACCGCTAAAGACTGTGGTGCCGTTGACGCCAGCAACTGCTTGTCGGTACTGGCTGTTGCCAGCGGTGGCGCTAAGTAGCCAATACCCAAAAGGCAGGGAATAGTGAACGGTATTGCTATTCGTGCCGCGTGGGCCGGGCGCTTGCTCGAAGAGATTGCGGTTAAAGCTGACATAGAAAAGATCATTCAAGGTCAGTGCGTGGTCATACGACAGTGTTAACCCACCCTGATAGCGACCGGTGGAATCTAGCCCCGAATTGTCGGTATAGAGATTCACCCGAAATGGGAAGCGCTGACGCCACTGAATCACAATATCGCTGTCACCGGGTTGCGCGCCATTGACATCGACAGGCTCAATGCGGATATCTGCTTCCGTCGTTGGTACGCGCTTTAAATTCTCCAGCGTTTGCTCAATCGCTCGCAGGTTTAATAGGTCACCTGTCCGCAGCGGTGTCGCATTCATGATGGTTGCGCGCGTTGCCGTGCCTTCAGCGAAACGAATTGCGCGCACGCGTCCGGGAACGAGTGTGAGGGTCAGTACACCTTTCGATAGCTCTTGCGGCCCGGCCAGCACACGGGTAGTGACAAAGCCGCGACGCACCAACTCGTTCTGGATACGCCGGATGACGACACCGATGCTGATAACACCGATACAGCGATCGAAAATCGCATCATGACGACCATCAGCGGCATAGTTGGCAGAATCGGTGATATCAGAAAACCGCTCCGACATCTCACCGACCAGTGAGATGCGATGAATCACAAAGCAAGGTGATTCAGCTAAGGGAAGACGGAGAGCCCGCGTCGCTAAAAAGGGCGGTAGACGAACATCGGGCTTAGATTCAAGTTGTTGACGTAATTGGGACGTGCGCTCCTGCTGCCGCAGTAGCTGCGTCTCATCCAGATCGGCCGCGTCAGGAATTTGCGCCGATACAGAAGTGAAGAAAAATGCAGCGCATAGCGCGTCGCACCAGAGAAAAAATCTGTGCATAGAACAATCGATAGAGCGTGAAGACACTGCTGCTCATCGATACGATCGTCAATCCATGATCGAGAGAAGCGGCGCGATTGTTTCTGATGCAGCGAAAAGAAAAAAGATGATTAGGAACTACAGTTGCAAAATTTCAGCCGAAGCGTGGCGCTGCAGCGAAAAGTGTTGTGATTATGTGTAAGGTTAACTGAGCTACTTTCGATGAGCGGACAAACAATGCATTAAGCGCTTGCTCGGTAGGTTTGGTAACCTTTTGCGCGCAATTCACAAGCGGGGCAGTGACCGCAGCCGTAACCCCACTCATGTAACTGATCGCGCTCACCGAGATAACAGGTATGCGTTTCGGTACGAATCAAATCAATCAGTGACTGGCCTCCCAACTGATCGGCTAGCTGCCATGTGGCGGGTTTATCCAACCACATCAGGGGCGTTTCAATAGTGAGCTGTGTGTTCATGCCGAGACGCAGAGCTGATTGCAATGTGCGCAGTGTCTCGTCGCGACAATCCGGGTAGCCGGAGTAATCGGTTTCACACATGCCGCCGACCAGTACGCTAATGCCGCGTCGGTAGGCTAGCGCTGCGGCCAGCGTGAGAAACAACAGATTACGTCCGGGTACAAAGGTGTTCGGCAAACCATCGGCCTGCATGGTGATCTCGCTGTCACGCGTGAGTGCTGTTTCTGATACTTCGCCAAGCACCGACAAGTCCAGCACATGATCTTCACGCAGCCGCGTGGCCCAGCTTGGGTCGAGCGTGCGGATAGCTTGAAGAATGTTTGGGCGCACGGTGAGCTCAATCGCGTGGCGCTGTCCGTAGTCGAAGCCCAGTGTTTCTACCCGCGCGTAGCGTTGTAGTGCCCAGGCAAGGCAGGTGGTAGAGTCTTGTCCGCCAGAGAACAGCACCAGCGCAGCGTCGGTCGAGAGTGTCATGGCATCACTTCGTTTAATTCGTGTTGTTGAGATGACGGGCTTGGCGGAGATAATACTGTGCGTATCACTTACTGCTGATCTTCGATAGCGACAGCTCGACGCGGTTACCTTTCATGTCTTCATGCAGCAATCGCACCGGATACCATTGGCGCTCTGGTGCAAGCCACAGATCAAACTGCTTATCAAAACTTTGTGTGCCCGGTATGACGGATAAGCGCCAAGCACTCACCTCGCCATCAGGCAGTTTCAGCTGCTCTTTACCACTCACACGAATTCGCCAGGTGTCGACGCTCTTGGCGCTGGCGACCAACATCTCGAGATTGAGTCCCGATTCAAACTTACCGGGGTTGCCACGTCCGAGTGAAGCGAGTTGCCAAATCCAACTGCCTCGATCCTGCTCACCACCATTGGCAGAAATAACAGCGGTCGATGCAGAGAAGCTGATCTGCTTGGGCTGTTGCTGAAAATGCGTATTGGTTTCCGAGCGTCCGAAACGTTTTTCGATATAGAGATTGGGCGCAATACCGAGTGTGCCGAGTTCGCCCTCGCTACGATTTTTAGCGAGCGTGAATACCAGCACGTTGATCTCAGTATCCAAGGTATAGCGCTGCCCATCATGCCGCCACTGCATGGTGCCACTACCCGACAGGCTACGCCCGTCTTTGCTAACGCCAATAGCATTGAAGACTAATTCTGCCGATGGCGGCGGGCTGGCTTTATCGAAGTGGGCATTGATGTTGACGATGGCAGTTTCCAAGTTTGGGGCCGTCGCCGCGCTCACCTCTGCCGGCACGCTGGGCGCAGGCGTGGGCGTGGGCGCAGGCGGCGCTGAGGTAGCGGTATCTGCGGCTGTGGGCGGTAATGCTTCAGTTGTTGGTGCGGAGGGTGCGGGCGGTGTTTCAGTGGCCGGCTTATCTGCAACCGTTATTTGGTCGTTGGCGGCTATCGCGGGCGCTGGCGGCGGTAGTGATGGTGCAGGGGGCGCGAGTTTCCGAGGTGGCGGTGCGGAGCGCGACAGATCTGGCCGCAGCAATGAGACGCTGATCGTACTTTCGTCATCGGCATCATCGAAAAATGCGATACCCGCCAGCTGATTATTCAGCCACTGAAGTACCAGCAGGTGCGCGAGCAGTGTCAGCAGCAGTACGCTGATCACCAGCGACCATCGGCGTGTTCGCCGATGCGCTGAGCCGTTCGACAGAGTGAAGGCGAGCATGCCCTTAGTGTACTGGTTTGCGGGCGTGTTTGAGCGCAGTCGTTGCATCTCCTTGCACTATCGCCGATGCAACAGCGATCTGCTAACCTAAGCAAAAATTCAACCCGGAGTGAGCCGATGTCCAATTACGGATCAAACGATATGCCAGGCGCGAATGCAATGGGTGACACGCTGGCATTTGTGAAGCAGTTGTGGGGGTCGATGAAGATTCCTGGCATGGCTATGCCTTCGTTGTCACCGGAGGACATTGACAAACAAATCGCCGACCTGAAAGCTGTCGAGTCTTGGCTGCAGGTGAATATGAATATGCTGCGCAGTTCGATCCAGGCGCTGGAGGTACAAAGCGCCACCCTGACCGCGCTACGCTCCGTCGGCGAGAGTTTTGCGAAAGCGGCATCCGGTGCTGGTGCGGCGGCTTCAGCCGACGACAAGCCGGCATTCGAGTCGCCATTCCAGTCATCATTTCAGTCGCCGTTCCAATCACCATTCGAGCAAGCCGCGCAAGCCGATGGCGCGGCAGACCCCGCCTCGATGGCAGCACCGTTTGCCAATGCGGCTGTCTGGTGGAATGCAATGCAGGAGCAGTTTTCAAATGTGGTCGGTCAGGCTATGCAGCAGGCTACGCCAGCTGAGACCAAGCCCTCGAAAAAGCCTGCAGCCAAAAAAACTGCGAGCGGTAAGACTGCCGCAACGCGTAAACGGTCAAACAAAACTGCGACAAAAACCGCAACAAAACCCGTAACAAAAACGCCAACTAAGCGCGCAGCGAAAAGTGCATCAAAGAGTACATCCCGAAGCGCAACCCAAAGCAGGGCCAAGGGTGCATCGAAAAGTACATCTAGCGGCGAGGGTAGGTCTGAGTCGGAATGATTCAGGGCGGGACGATAAACGGTTTAGCGGCCGCGTAAGACGGTCAGTTGCGCGCGCGCGTTTTTAGCCAGCGCATCAAACTGCCGATAACAGGCAGTTTTTCATACAGCTCTTCGGCCGCATCCCAATAATCACGGTGATAAGCCACGCGGCCATCGGATGCAAAGCGCACATGCGTGGCACCGCGAATACACTGCTCATCATCTGAGAAGCGTCGCATCCGAAACAAAAAATCCCAAGTCAGGAAAGCTTGATCATCCTGCAGCACACTGTGCGTGACAACGAAGCGTGGTGCATCCACTTGCTCGAACATGTGCGTAAAGATATGGCTCACCTGCTCAAGACCCTGTACTTCATTGAACGGGTCTTTAAACCAGACGTCGTCGGTATAAATCAGCGATAGCGTTTGAGCGCTGTCCACGCTAATCGACTGAAAGAAATCAATCACGCGGTAAAGATCGGCTTGGTGTTTCATAGTCCGGTCACTTTGTGGATGAGCCAGAAATAAGCGCGGTAGGGCAGTAACTGCGCAAAGCGTAGCCAATTGGTGAAGCGACGCGGGAAGTGAATATGAAATTCGCCGCGTTGTATGCCATGCACGATTTCTATTGCTGCTTCTTGCGGGCTGATCAATGCGGGCATCTCAAAATCATTTTGCTTGGTGGCAGGTGTATCGACGAAGCCGGGGTTGATCAGGTAAACACCAAGACCTTTGGTGTGCAGATCAAGGTAGAGTGTTTCTGCCAGATTGATCAGTGCTGCCTTGGTGGGGCCATAGCCCAGCGCGCGTGGCAGTCCGCCGAATCCGGCTACCGAAGACACGATGCCGATACCGCCACTGCCTTGCGTGATTAGTGTCGGTAAGACTGCATCGAGTATGTGAAACACAGATCGAAGATTTACATCCAGCATCTGCTCGATGGCGCCAATATCCATCGCGTCGGCACGCATCTCATGATAGACCCCGGCAACCATCAGCACGAGGTCAATACCCTGCCACTCGGTCAGCAAGCGGTCGCGCGCTTGTAGTAGCTGGGTGCGTTCGGTGACATCCAGCGGCAAAATCATTGCTTGTTTGTTGCCCACAGCCAGTTGCTGTAACGCCGATTCATTGCGGGCTGACAGCGCGACACGCGCGCCCAGCGAGAGCAAATGCTTAGCAGTTGCAGCGCCGATACCAGTGGATGCGCCGACGACCCATACCCGCAGGCCGCGCCAATCCTGAATTTTTGGGTTCATGAGATGTACTTGTTTCGGACTCGTGCGGTATCGATCATGAGAAAGCTAATTTATGGTTCGCGCTTACGAAACGACAGGGTAACCTCACCGAGTCTGAAGCCGAATTTGCTCATGACGGCGCGATTCAGCATCACCTTGTCGTCCATCATGAACATCCAATCATCGAAGCTCACATGGTAGGTGCTGCCATCGACCGGTAGCGCGAGTGTGTAGCGCCAGTTGAATGCATTGCCGCCGGTCGCGCCGCTGGCTTCGCCAATGACGTCAGAGGCTGTGCCGGTGTAGCGGTTGTCACCGATTTTTTTCAGGGTCCATACACGGCGCTGCTTGGTACCGTCCGAGTAAGTGAAGTGCTCATCCAAAGTGCCGGTATCACCTTCCCAATGACAGTCCATCACTACGGTGAAGCGCTTGATGACTTTGCCGCTGCGGTCTTGGAACATACCCCATGCATCGATGGTGCCATTGAAATACGATTTCAGGTCTAGCTTGGGCTGTTCTGCTGTGTAATCTGAGGGTTGTAGTGTCGCACCGCAACCGGACAGTAAAAGCACGGCGAATAAATGCGCGCCTATCAACAGGGCGCGCCAACGGGGTGTGTTCATCTTCATTTCTCCTTTTAGATATCTGCTAAAGGCGCTCGCCACAGCGTCAGCGCTGCGCAGGTTTTCAGTACGCAGGGCAGAACAGCGTAGGCAAGTGTCAGCGCCGATATCGCAGTCGCTTCGGTGGTGCCCGGGGTGTAACCGAGAAAACCCAGAAAAGGCAGTGAGATACCCGCGGCCAGCGCAAGATTCATTTTAGTGATCCAGCTCCACAAGCCAAAGTAACTCCCCTCGTACTCACCACCGTGTCCTGCGCTGCCAATCACGCCTGCGAGCAGGGCGGGTGGTAGCGCAAGGTCGGCACCAAGTGCAGCACCAGTCAGTACACAAATCACGCCGAATGGCAGCATCGCACCGGCACCCAACTGCGCGGTCCACAAAAAAGCAAAGATGGCGAGCAGCATTGCTGCCAGCCAGGTGCGCGACTCACCGAAGCGCGCTGCCAGTCGAGTCCAGAGCGGTAGCGCGAGTGCCGCCGACAGAAAATACAGCAGTAAAAATAACGGCGCTTGGTCAGGCAGCAATAGTCGGTCAGAGACAAAAAACAGAAACAGGGTGGCCGGTACAGCGGCTGCAATGCCATTCAGCGCGTACACCGCAAACAGCCAGCGAAAGCGCGACTGCCTCAGTGGCAATAACCAATGCGCTACTTGTTTGGATTCGGGCAGGACAGCCGCGCGCGGCGCTTGTCGTAGCAATAAAAAAGCGGTCAGCAACAGCGCGATAACAAAACTGATGCACAGACCGGTGCGCCCCACCAACGGCGGCAAAATCGCTGCCAGCACCACACCGGCTAGCGCACAGCCTTCGCGTAGTGCGGTGAGTCGTGTACGTTCGCCGCGTTGTTGCGTTAGGCGCGCGCCCCAGCTGTTGTGAGCGATGGTGGCAATCGAGTAGCCCAGATAGACCAGCACCAAGCTGGCGCCGAACCACACCACCAACCAGTTGGGCGACAGTGCGGGCGGTAGCATGAGTGCAGCGAAGCCGATCGCCAGCAAGGGCAGTGAGAGCAGAACAAACTTGGGATAACCGCCGGATCGGGCGCCATCCATCCAACGCCCTAATGGCGGATCAATGAACGCATCCATCGTGCGTGCCGCCAGTAGCAAGGTACCGACGGTGGTCAGCGACATACCGAGTTGTGCTGCATACAGCTGCGGCACCATGACGTACACAGGTAGCGCTACCAGCGCCAGCGGAAAGCCGAAGGCGCCGTAGGCAAGTAACTGCGCAAGGGTGAAATGCATTACTGGCCCAGTAGCGCGGAGCGTAGCTTAGGGGCGGTGGTTTTAGGGTGTAGCCAGATCGCGAAGAACGCTGCGCCGAAAGCAGGATCGGTAATTTCACCAACCGGGCTGCCGTTGCGGAAAAATCGGGTGGGCTGGCCGGGAACATAGAGCCCAGTCAGTTGCGTGGTTTTATCGACATCCGGGAATACCTGTTTCATCGCCTCATCCCATGCCTTGTGCTGTGCCGAAGTTCCGATACCGAGCTTTTTCATTTCATCGATACTGGCTTCGGCGATGCGTCGACCCTCTAATGAGCGCGCATAGTTGAGCTCAAGTGCCAGCGGTGTGCTTTGCCAGTTATCCGAGTTGAAGCTGCTGCGAACCGCCCATAAAGAGGCATCGTAGAGCTTCAGTCCAAACCAGCGGAAGCTACCGCTACCGATCACCGTTGCCTCAGGCAGTACCTGCTTCAGAACAACCGAGTTGGCCAGCGCGGTCGATAATAGGGTCGACAGCGACAGAAACAGCAGGAAACAGATGCGACGCATGCCTGGTTGCACAGCGATGATCCTTAGCGTTTACGCAGCGTGAATTGGTAGAGATCGATGTTGTGTTCGCGGAAGCCTGCCTCGCAATATGCGAGATAAAACTGCCAAGTGCGGATGAAGCCTTCGTCGAAGCCTTGCGTGCGTACCTCTGGCAATACGGTGTTGAATGATTGATGCCACTCCGCGAGCGTGCGTGCATAGTCCAGGCCGAAGGCAAATGCGTCTACCACTTCCAGCCCGTGCCGTTCTGCATGGGCGCGGAATACGCTGGGCGACGGCAGCATGCCGCCGGGGAAGATGTACTGTTGGATGAAATCGCTCCCTTTGCGGTAGCGATCGAACAGTGCATCATCAATCGTGATGGTTTGTATGCAGGCACGTGCGCCCTGCTTCAATCGGCGCGCCACCGTGCTGAAGTAACTGTCCCAATACTGCTCACCAACGGCTTCAAACATTTCGATCGAGGCAATGCCGTCAAATTCGCCAGCCACGTCACGGTAATCTTGCAGGCGTAGGTCTGCACCT
>JAIXQV010000052.1 GCA_027485535.1 Oxalobacteraceae bacterium
AGCGATTTAAGCATCGACATGCCATCTTCTACACTGATGTACTCACCGTTTAAATCAAATACGGGCGCTCCGCTATGTGGCTTGGCTACGGCTCGTATAAATGCGCTGGCTGCTTCGCCTGCAAATAACCAGGAGGCCTTGCCGCTGAACGGTACTGTGTAGGACTGCGCTGCTGCCGCCGCTAAAATAGCGACGGTGGTTTTTGAGGTCATGCCTTGGTCGCGACCTACGCCATATACAACACCCGGGCGAATGCCCACGCTGTGTAAACCATTTTCTTCTGAATAAACTTTGGCGGTTTGCTCATTACAGTACTTGTAGGCTCCGTACAAAGTAGACATGGCGCCAGAATTTTCTAATGCGCCATATGCAGCGACCGAGCTAGCATAGGTCAGTCGGGCTATTCCGCAAGCTTTTGCTGCTTCGAACACATTGACCGTACCCACCACATTCACCAACGCGCCAGCGACAGGATCAGCACGGCAAAACGGTACCTGCAACGCCGCCAAATGAATAATCGCGCGCACGCCACTTTCTTTCACCACTGATTTGACCGCGGCCGTATCGACAATATCACCTGCGTGCCAAACCACGTTATTGAGCGCTGCGTCATCCATTATTAAGCTGGGTCGACGCTTATCTACCTTCAAATCAAACGCATGGACCTTGACGCCGGCACGCTCAAGCAGCGCGACGGTCCAGCTGCCAATGCAGCCACTTGATCCTGTGACCAGCACAGGGCCATCAAATTCGTTGCGATCTATCGGGAAATAATCGAACATGAGTCTTTCCATTTTGTCGTGTGATTTTCCAAGGGGCGAAGGCATTCGAGGCGCCGCGCTAGGTGTCAGTCGGGGGCTTGCGATTTTTCCTGTGATTTACTCTCGGCACGTTTGCGCTGCTCTTTCCGAACGTCGCGAATCTGGTGGATCGCAAAAATCGTTACCAGAAAAAAAAGTCCTAGTTCTATCCACATGGCGCCTCCTGTAGCTGCGCATCATAACCTAGCCATAGCACGTCACCGCCGCCGCTCCGTGTAAACTCGGCACATGCAACTACTTCTGATCCATGTCGCGGGGCTCTTGTACGTCCTCTGCGCGCTCTTGCCCCCACAGCAGCGTAAGGTGGTGGCTGTTGGTACGCTGCTGGCTTGGGTGCTGCATGGGGTGAGTTTGGCGGCGGCCGTCATCGCGCCCGATCACCTTCGGCTCGGATTTGCGGTCATGCTGTCAGCGGCGCTGTGGATGTCTGTCGGTGCGTACTGGTTTGAAAACCGAAATATGTCGGTCGATGGATTGCGGCGCATGGTGCTGCCGACTGCGGCGCTGACCATTGTGTTGCCGATTATCTTTCCAGGCGCCGAGATACCCTTCGCCGGCAAGCCAGCCTTATTTTCCTGGCACATTGTGCTGTCGACGCTGGCCTACGGATGCCTCACCATCGCCGCCTTTCATGTGGTGCTGATGGCCGTGCAGGAATCCCGCCTGCACCCATCACCTCAAAGCGCTGGCCGCCGCGGCTGGTTGTTGCTGGCAATCGATGACTTGCCCCCGTTGCTGAAGATGGAGCGCTTGCTGTTCCGAATGATTGGCCTCGGCTTTGTACTGCTGACCTTAACGGTGATCTCTGGCATGTTTTTCTCCGAGCAGTTGTTTGGTAAGCCATTTCGCTGGGAGCACAAGACCCTGTTCACCGTGCTCTCTTGGCTACTGTTTGGTGTGCTACTGGCTGGCCGGCACTGGCGCGGCTGGCGAGGTAGAACCGCGGTTACGTTCACACTTACCGGTTTTGCAACGCTGCTGCTGGCCTATGTTGGCAGCCGCTTCGTGCTTGAAGTTGTCCTACACCGCGGAATCAGTTAACCGTCACTGGATGCAGTCAACGTGGGTGCTTGAATGCTCACGTTGCGCGCGTTCCCCACCCAAATCAGGAAGACCCGTTCATTGAGCTGCTGAGTTTCATTCAGCGAAGGCCATCTGAGGAGGCGGCTTTCTTGCGTTGAAAGGCTCAGCAAAGGCGGGATTCGGAGGGGGGGTAATGGTTGCTGAAGAATCAGCGATTTACGGCAAGTGTGACCTATATCAATAAGCGTCAAAAAGCATTGGTAAGGTAAAAGTCCGGTAGAGGCTATTCTGAAGCCATGGAAATCGAACTCAAATTTCAGCTGAACGAGCAAGCGCGTCATTCAATCGATGCGCAGCTGCGAGCACAGGGTGGAAAATCAAAGTTGTTGGAGGCGTACTATTTCGATACGGTCGCGGGGACATTGGCGCAGTCCGGTTTTTCGCTCCGGCTGCGGAAAGAGGGCAGAGCGTGGTTTCAGACCCTGAAATCCGCCCGTAGTGCAGCGTCTGCTGTGCGCGCCGAACACAACGTCAGGCTACAAGTGAAGGCGCAGTCACAGCCACAGCTTGATCCTGTATTGCATGCCGCAACCGAAGAGGGCGTCCGGCTGCAGCGACTTCTTTCACATTCTGCCGACAACACATTAGCTTATCGCTATGCAACGCACATTCGTCGCTTATCTGTACAAATCGGTGCCCGCAATCGTATTGAGTATTCTCTTGATAATGGTGAGATCAATGCCCAGCCTGACAGCAATGTATCGCCTTTAGCTCTGCCTGTATGCGAGCTCGAGATCGAGCTGGTATCAGGTCCGGTTCGCGGGTTGCTGTCCGCTGCACGCAAACTCCTTGGTAATCCTGGAGTTTGTATTGATGTCCGTAGCAAAGCGCAGCGAGGAGGTGCACTAGTTAATGGATCGCTGATCGTTTCTCCTGCCAGAGCTACACGCCTGAATGCAAATGGTCGTTCTCTAAAGGCACTGGTCGAGGCAGTACTGAGTAATTGCGCGCAACAAGTACTCGTGAATGCCTCGCAGCTTGTGTCCATTGAAGGCGGCGGGCCCGAGCATGTGCACCAATTGCGAGTTGGATTACGGCGTCTACGCAGTGCGATTGCACTATTTGGGAAATTCGTAGGTTCAGATATTGCTGCGTGGGATGCCAAGGCGAAGCAGTTTGCTGCTGGTCTTGGTGGTAACCGAGATATCGATGTAATGGCCGAAAGGCATTGGCCTCGTCTGCGAGCAGCCGGAGCTCCGCTGGTTGAACTTCCGGTACATGACAACGTATTGCCGCCTGGTGATCTTATCCGTGACGCCGGGATGCAACAGTGGATGCTAGAACTGCTTGCGGTCGAGTTGCAAGGTCTTGGTGAGGTTACGGAAGGTGAGTGGCACCTTGTTTTGCCGGTTATTCGTGGCTGGATTCGCCAATGTAAAAAAGATGCTCTACGATTTGAAAGCTTCGACTTCGAACAGCGACACCGGCTTCGCAAGAGATTAAAGCGGCTTAGGTATGCGCTGGAGTTTATTGAGTCTGAATTGCCTTCGAAAGCTTACAAACGCTACTCGAAAGCCCTCACCAACGTACTCAATGATTTAGGCGACTACAATGATTTAAGGGTAGCAATCGAAGCGTATCGAGGCATCTCCGAAGTAGATCCGCGAGCATGGTTCGCTATTGGATGGTTAATGGCACAAATGCCGAAAGCCGAGCGAAGATGCATTAAAGCGCTCGCGGTATTTCACGCCGCTAAGGATCCCGGGAACGATTGTCGAGCCAGCGCTCGCCGTTAAAATGCAGCTGCGGCACAAAGCCGATGTTGCTCTTGGTCGCGGTTACGCCACCCTGACGTAGTGTGATCTCGGCGTCGCAGATTTTTCCGGTTACGCCCGCCTTAGACATCCAGTCGGGATTCTCGAAAAACGTATAACGCCAATTGGCTCGATAGGAGTCAAAGCGGTACTTTGCATCTACACCACAAGAACGTTGCTCAAGGATCATTTGTTACGATAAAGATAACGATAAAGATAGCGATAACGATTATCTAAAAACTGACAGAGCGACAGCAGACCGCTTAAAAAGCGTGATGCAATACCCGTTATATACTGAGTCGATGACTACCAGACCCCAAGACCATTTCATCCAAGTTCAAGGCCACACAGTCCGTTATTGGGCGCAAGGTGAGGCAGGGCCAACTGTTTTGCTGCTGCACGGCATCAGCTGTTCAGTCGTGGAGTGGGAGCACAACATCGCAGCCTTAGCCACACAGCACCGCGTGATTGCGCTAGACCTTTTGGGCTGTGGCTTGTCAGACAAACCACTGGACGCGGACTACGACATGCAGTCACAGGCCAAGTTTGTGTTTGCCTTCATGGATGCCCTGGGCTTGAGCCATGCCAGCATGGTGGGTAACTCCATGGGCGGGCGCATTGCCTTGGAGTGTGCGGCCATGCACCCAGAGCGGGTGAGGTCGTTGGTCTTGTCAGCGCCTGCAGGCATCGGCCGCGACACCTTGTTCAACTTCCGCTTGGCCAGTATTCCCTACTTGGGAGAGGTGCTCACCAAGCCCAGCATGTTTGGTTTGGGCATGATTTGGAAACTGGCGTTTCATGATAAGTCATATGTCACACATGACTTGGTCGCTGAGAAGGTCGCTTTGGCCAAATTGCCCAACGCACAGGCAGTGTTTCTGAAAACCTTGCGGGGTGGATTAAACTTTGGTGGTTTTCTAGAGGCACCCCGCAAAGCATTTCATGCGCGGATTCAGCAAGTTCGCTGTCCTAGTTTGGTCATTTGGGGCAAGCAGGATAAGTTTTTGCCCGTCACCCATGTGGCGGTACTCAAGCCTTTGCTTGCAAATGCGCAGTACGAGTTAATTGACGACTGCGGCCATGTACCCATGACGGAAATTGCGAAGCGCTTTAACCAGATGGCGCTAACTTTTCTGTCAAGCCACGCTTAAGCAAGTAGGCCCTTTTCTTCACTCGCCGATCAATATCAATAAGATGATTGCAGTAGCGGTCTCGCCGCTGCTGACATAACACTTACCGCCTCTTCGGACGGTGTGTTCCATCGCTTCGAGCCGCAATGATGCGCCTCGCTTCCCGCTCACCAGTCAGAAATGCGCCGTGTACAGTGGCGCGGTACAACTCATGGGTATGTTCACCAGCGTGGAATAACCTTGAACCACTGGGCTTTGCCAAGGTGACATGATCTTCTGAAGAGGCGTTGACGGCGGCAAATGAGTAAGCACCCAATGAGAAAGGGTCACTGTTCCAGCCGGTTCGGATTGCCCGGCGAGGTGCCGTTGCTGAAGAGCCGAAAACAGTTCTTAATACTGGCGTAATCTCTTGGATTAACTGAGCCTCGGTGAGGGACTCCACGTAAGCACCTTGCTGTCCTAGTCCAAAAGTTACCAGGCAATTGAAGTCGCTGAACGTGCGATAGTTCATTAAGTAGTTGAAACGTCCTCGCACAGGGGACTGCCAGCCAAAGTATTGAGTATCAGTTGGCCAGAATGCCTTATCGAAGATCATGAAAACTTTGTTTATCTGGCCCATACCTAGCACATTGATCGATGCTTTTTTTTCAGTCGATAGCGGAGGTGAAATTCGTACTCGATTAGCTTTATGGATTCCCAAAGGCAGGGTTTCAATGCAGTAATCTGAATGGAAGGTCATACTTCCAGCAGTGACTGCAACCCCAGTATCAGAGTGGCTGATAGCGGTCACCTGTGTGTTCAGCCTTATATCAATGCCTCTTGCCAATAGTTCGGGAATAGCCTTATAGCCATTGGGGAGGATGACATCTTTGCCAGGATATTTGCTGTCGTCAGAATGATTACG
>JAIXQV010000079.1 GCA_027485535.1 Oxalobacteraceae bacterium
CTCGCCTTCATGATCCCGGTATCCTGGCTGGCGCTGAAGCAGACCGGCATCCCACTACCCCAAATTGCCTACGGGCCTGCACTTGAGCGCCTGGCGAAGCAAGAGCAATCACTCGCCGAGAAAGACAGCGAGCGGCAGGTGCGCGATTTGTATTTGAAACAGGCGCACGCCTTGGACGAAAAAATCGCGGCGTTACCGCGTTCATGGGATGCCGGTCGTGCCGAAGCCCGACGACGACTGCAGGATCTACAAACCAGCAACGCCTCGCTGATCGACATTAAAGCAGCCAACCGAGCGCTGAGCGATTACCCGAAAAGCCCAGAGGCCGCGCGTCGGCTTTGGGAACGGCAACGCGATAATGCCATCGTGCGCGCGCAACCACTACAGCCACACACGCAAGCCTTTGCGGGCAGTACCCAAGCATCGTCTGATATTCAACGAAATAATTTTCTGGCACTGGTGTTTTGCCTCATGCTGGGTACCGCCGCTTTACCGCATGTACTGGTGCGGTCTTCTACCACGCGCTCGGTATCGCATGCACGCAGTTCCGTGTTCTGGGCGTTGGCCTTCATCTTGTTGCTCTACACTGCGCTGCCTGCGCTTGCGGTGCTGGTGAAATATGAAATCACCACCACGCTGGTAGGCAGTGATTTCGCAAACCTGCCGTCATGGGTGAGCTACTGGGCAAGTATCGATCGCGAGAAGCCCATGATCAGCATTACCGACATCAACGCTGACGGTTTGGTGCAGTTCGCTGAAATTCTGATAGATGGCGACATGATCGTGCTGGCGACACCGGAGATTGCGGGTCTGCCATATGTCATGTCGGCGCTGATCGCCGCCGGCGCCTTAGCCGCAGCATTGTCGACCGCCGATGGCTTGCTGCTGACAATTGCCAGCGCACTCTCACACGACACGTATTTCAAGATGATCAACCCGCGCGCCTCGGCGCAGCGGCGAGTGACAGCGTCCAAACTCCTGCTGCTGGTGGTAGCGCTGTTGGCCGCTTATGTCGCCTCGTTCCGATCCGGCGATATTCTCTCGATGGTGAGCGCCGCGTTCTCACTTGCCGCCTCGACATTATTTCCCGCACTAGTTTTGGGCGTTTTTTGGAAACGCGCGAACCAACAAGGGGCAATCGCCGGCATGTTGACCGGATTTTTAGTCTGCGCAATCTATTTGGTGCAGACCAGTCCGACGTTTGGCGGCAGCGCGGCCAACCAGTGGTTCCATATTGCCTCGGTGTCGGCGGGTGTATTCGGCGTACCTGCAGGCTTCATTGCGATGGTGATCGTCACACTGTTTACACCACCACCAACCGAGCGGCAGCTGGCGCTGGTGGATCAGTTACGAGCGCCCTGACAAATAAGGGTAGCGTTGGATCAGATGACGATGGTCTGTGCCTCGTCGGCATGGCGTTCTCGAATCACACCAATGCGGTTAACGGTTTCACCCAAGCGCTTGAGTTCCGCCTCGGCAGCATCCGCCTGCTCTTTCGAAACAATCACCGTCATGCCGATACCGCAGTTGAAAACGCGGTGCATCTCGTCATCGGCAACGCCACCGTGCTGCTGCAACCAAGCGAACAAGGGCGGCATGGTCCAAGCGTCACGATGCAATTCGGCCGTCAGATGCGGTTGCAACACGCGCGGAATATTCTCGACCAAGCCACCGCCGGTGATGTGTACCAGACCGCGTACTTCCATCGTACTCATCAGCGATAACAGCGGCTTGACGTAGATACGCGTTGGCGCGAGCAAGACATCGGCCAGTGGTCGACCGTGGAAATCGGCGCTCAAGTCGGGTTTCGCTACCTCGAGAATTTTACGGACCAGCGAGTAGCCATTCGAATGCGCACCGGACGAGGCCAAGCCGAGCACGACATCACCCGGCGCAATCTTGCGGCCATCGATGATCTTTGATTTTTCAACCGCGCCAACGGCAAAACCGGCGAGGTCATACTCGCCGTCCGGATACATGCTCGGCATCTCGGCGGTTTCGCCGCCAATCAGTGCGCAGCCTGCTTGCTCACAGCCCTGCGCGATACCCTTGATGACATCGGTCGCCGCTGCGACATCCAGCCGCCCGCAAGCAAAATAATCAAGGAAAAACAGCGGCTCGGCACCCTGCACCAGAATGTCATTGACGCTCATCGCGACCAGATCAATTCCAACAGTGTCATGGCGGTTGAGATGAAACGCCAGCTTCAGCTTGGTACCGACACCATCGGTGCCAGCCACCAGCACCGGCTCTTTGAACTTCTTGCTGACCTCGAATAGCGCACCGAACCCGCCAATTCCGGCGAGTACCCCCTCGCGCATGGTGCGCTTGGCAAAGGGCTTGATCGCTTCGACCAGCGCATCGCCGGCGTCAATATCAACACCTGCATCGCGATAAGAGAGTGAAACCGGGGTCTGGGAGGACATAAAGGATAGAGGCGCTGGGCTGAGGAAACGGTAGAATCAGTGCTTGCCCTGATGACAAGACCTGCGGGGTTCGCCATTTTATCAAAACCGCTCCGCCAATCGCGCCAATGAACCCCCTGACCGGCTCCGAATCTCGCCAAAACCTGCTGTGGTTATCGGTCAGTCTCGGCTTTCTGGCCCTGCTGTGGCTGCTAACCCCGGTGCTGACGCCTTTCGTTGCTGCCTTCATCATCGGCTATGTGCTGAATCCTGGCGTCGACTGGTTGAATGGGCGAGGCTTGCCACGTGTCCTGGCGGTTCTGCTGGCAATGCTGTCGGTGTTCGTCATAGTCACCGCGCTAGCGCTGATCGTGCTGCCGATATTGGCGGAAGAGTTGCCGGTGCTGCGCGAACGACTACCCGCCCTGCTATCCCGGATCGATGCCGCTCTCGGTCCGACACTACGGCAGCTGGGTATTGGTGGCCGTCTCGACTTCATTGCCCTGCAAAAAGCGATTGCCGCCAAACTCGCGACGGGTGATGGATCTGCAGCGGCCTTGCTGAACTGGCTTCGGATTGGCGGCAGCGCGCTAATCACCTGGGTTGGGACGCTGTTTCTGATTCCTATTGTGCTCTTCTACTTACTGCTGGATTGGCACCAGCTAATTCAGCGCGTCAGTGAGACGGTGCCTCGCCGCTGGTCGGCATTAGTCGCTGATATGGCGGTCGAAACCGATGCCCTGCTGGCGCAGTATCTGCGCGGGCAATTACTCGTCATGTTCCTGCTGGCGGCGTATTACTCGACCGCGCTCACCATCGCTGGCTTCGATGTAGCGCTTCCGGTCGGCATGCTGACCGGCTTGTTAGTCTTTATTCCTTATGTTGGCTTTGGTCTGGGGCTGGCGCTGGCACTGGTGGCCGCGGTACTGCAATTTGACGGCTGGAGCGGATTAACCGCCGTGGCTATGATTTACGGCCTCGGACAATTCCTCGAGAGCTTCCTGCTGACACCGCGATTAGTCGGCGAGCGTATTGGCCTTCATCCGCTGATCGTCATCTTTGCACTATTGGCATTCGGGCAGTTGTTTGGATTTGTCGGTGTACTTTTGGCGCTACCGGCGTCGGCTATACTTTCCGTCGCCTTCGGTCGTCTTCGTCGGCACTACCTGAACAGCCATTTTTATAACCAAGCATGAGGCAATTGCTGCTGGATTGGGGTGCAGCACGGCCGCAGACGCTGGACAGCTTTGTGGTCGGCAAAAATCTCGAACTCGCCGCGCTGCTAGGTCAGATTGCAGCTGACGCGACTCAGGTAGCTGACCATCGGCTGGTACTGATGTGGGGTGAGGCGGGCGCTGGTAAGTCGCACCTGCTGAACGCGCTGGGTGCGAATCCCATCGCAAAACTGTTGACACCCGCGGCCTCGGTCGACGCGTTTTCGTGGTCAGTGGCTATTCCGCTTTATCTGATCGATGACTGCGACCAACTGGATGAAGCGCATCAGCAAGCGCTGTTTTATCTAATTAACCAGGTGCGTGATAACGGTGGCATCCTGATCGCTAGCGCGAAACAAGCCCCGCTCCAATTAGCCTTGCGCGAGGATTTGCGGACTCGTTTAGGCTGGGGTTTAGTGTATCAACTGCATGGTCTGTCTGATGAGGAAAAAATCGATGCGCTGTCGAAGTCTGCAGAAGCACGCGGCTTGTCACTGTCAGCGGGCGTACTACCTTACCTGCTGACCCATTTCCGGCGCGATATGCAGTCACTCTCAACCATGCTGGACGCACTCGATCGTTACTCGCTGGAGACTCAGCGACCCATTACGCTACCGCTGCTGCGTGAGCTACTACAAACTGGTGATACCACAACGCCCCCATGAATCTGACGCTGTTTGATCTGGACAATACCCTGTTACCGCTGGACTCCGACTATGAGTGGGGCCAATTTTTATGTCGCGCCGGTGCTGTCGAGCGCGAGGCATTTACCGCACGTAATTATGCGTTCTACCAGCAGTATGTGGCTGGTACGCTTAACCCGGTGGAGTACCTAGAGTTCGCTTTCGGTACCTTGAAACGCTTTCCGCGTACGCAGCTAGATATTTGGCACAGGCAGTTCATGCAAGAAGTGATACAACCCGCCATGCGCGATGAGGCAATTCAACTCGTTGAGACACATCGTCAAGCAGGCGATTTACTGGTCATCATCACTGCCACCAATCGCTTTGTCACCGGGCCGATTGCACAGGCATTCGGTGTCGAGCACCTGATCGCCGCTGAACCCGAACTCAGCCCGGATGGGGAGGTCACCGGACGCTTGGTCGGCAGGCCACCCTTCGGCGCTGGTAAGGTGAGTAATTTGCACGACTGGCTAAGCTCGCTTGGAAAAACGCTGGCTGACTTTGAGCGCAGCACTTTTTATAGTGACTCGCAAAACGATATTCCGCTACTGTCGGTGGTCACCCATCCGGTAGCCACTAATCCGAATGCTGCATTGGCAAGTCATGCGAACAACCAAGGCTGGCCCGTACTGCAACTTTTTCCGGTGACCGACGCATGATCAGGAAATTGATTCGTCGAATTCTCGGTACCGGATCTGCTGCCGGTAATGCGGTCGCGCCGGATATCTATGAAAAATCTGCGCACGGTATCTTGCTAGAGGATGTGTCACAGAATGCGATTCGAGTCACGCAGAGCCTGCAACAAGCGGGGTTCAAAGCCTTCATTGTTGGCGGCGCAGTACGTGATCTCCTGCTCGGGTACCGCCCCAAAGATTTCGACGTAGCGACGAATGCCACGCCGGAAGAGGTGAAGCGACTATTCCGGCGCGCTTTCATCATTGGTCGGCGCTTTCAGATTGTGCATGTGATGTTCGGCCAAGATCTGATTGAAGTGACTACCTTTCGCGGTGCATCAACCGATGAAGCACCCAAAGATGCGCATGGTCGCGTGCTACGGGATAACACGTTCGGCGAACAGCATGAAGATGCCGAGCGCCGTGATTTCACCGTGAACGCCATGTACTACGATCCTGCGCGTGAGCAGGTGCTCGATTATCACGGTGGGATGAAAGATATTCGCAGCAAAACGTTGCGTATCATCGGAGTGCCAGAAGCGCGCTATCGTGAAGATCCGGTGCGTATGCTGCGCGTCGTGAGGTTTGCGGCGAAACTCGGCTTCTCGATTGCCCCGCCAACACGTTCA
>JAIXQV010000008.1 GCA_027485535.1 Oxalobacteraceae bacterium
AGCCGCGATTGCACTGGGCCCTTGGGGCGAATCACTGGCACGTCGTCTTGGCTACCGTTTGAATATGGGTGTCAAGCGCGGCTACCACATGCATTTCGATCGTAGCGCCGCATCACTCTCACATGTGGTGGTGGATGTAGATAACGGCTACGCGCTAGCACCGATGAAAAAAGGCATACGCCTGACCACCGGTGCCGAGTTCGCCCATCGTGATGCCCCTTCTACCCCGGTTCAGCTGGAGACACTCGAGCCCATCGCACGTCGCCTACTGCCAATTGGCGCGCGCCTCGAGGCCTCGCCCTGGCTGGGGGCGCGCCCGTGCACTGCGGACATGCTACCGGTGATCGGCCCTGCGCCCGCGCACCGTGGCTTGTGGTTCTGTTTTGGTCATGCGCACCATGGCCTGACGCAAGCTGCCTCCAGTGGTCGGCTGCTGGCGGAGATGATCAGTGGCCACGAGACATATATCGACCCCACGCCTTATCGGATAGAGCGGTTTTGATCCTAGCTCACAGTAACGATCGAGACTCACGTAGCTTACGCTGGAGATATTCGTAACCGTCAAAGCTGGAGTAATGCCACCACCTAATCGCTGCCCCAGATTTTATGTTTTCTGATCGCGTTAGCGTATGATCTCTGATCAAAGATTATTTAGCGAAGTAATAGGTATTTATTCACGCCGACAGCGCAGCTAGCGCGTAGTGAATTAATCGACATCTATCATGAGACAAACCATTATTACTCTGGATATGGAAGGCGTGCTGACGCCGGAAATCTGGATTGCTGTTGCCGAGAAAACAGGTATTGCGGAACTACGCCGCACAACGCGCGACGAGCCTGACTATGACAAGCTGATGAAGGGCAGGCTCGCGCTACTCGACCAGCACGGTCTTAAGCTGTCAGATATTCAGTCGGTGATTGCCACCCTGCCCCTGCTCGACGGCGCAAAGTCATTCATGGACAGGCTGCGCGCGGAGTTTCAGGTCGTGATTCTGTCCGACACCTTCGAGCAATTCGCGTCGCACTTCATGCGTCAGCTAGGCATGCCGGCACTGCTGTGCCACACGCTGATCATCGACAATGATCGAATCACTGACTACCGTTTGCGTATACCCGATCAAAAACGCAAAGCAGTTGCTGCGTTCAAGGATCTGAATTACCGGGTGATCGCCGCGGGCGACTCATTCAATGACACCACCATGCTGGCAGAGGCCGATGCTGGCTTCCTGTTTCATGCGCCGCAAAATGTGATCGACCAATTTCCGCAGTTTCAAGCAGTGGGCGAGTTCGACGACTTGCTGCAACTGATTCGGAATGCAGCGCAGGCGAGTTAATCGCACTTGATGAGATCACCGGCGCCTGCTGATAACGCACTGTGGCGACCACCTGCGCCACCGCTACGATCCAACCTGAGTATTGGTTTGCAGTTGCTGATCGGCCGTTCGCCAGATCTGTTGTTTACCTTGCCGAAAGACTGCTATACCAAGGACATCGTCAGCGTGCCCGTGGGACGCCGTCCAGTATTCATCGTCAACCATCCGGAGACGCTTCGACGCTTGTTTGGTGACGACCGAGCGTCTTACCCAAAAAGCGATCTAATGATCTCAACGCTGGCACCATTGCTCGGTGACGGCGTACTGCTGTCAGCAGGTAGGCGCTGGGAACATGACCGCAAGATGCTGGAACCCGCCTTCATGCAGATGCGGCTGGAAGCGCTGTTCCCGAAAATGCTCAGCGCAATACACGACTGGATTGAGCGTCTCGATGCGCTGGCAAGCGATCAAATCGTTAGCTTGGAGTCGGAACTCAGCCGCGTGACCGCAGACGTGATGTTCAGAATCTTGTTCTCACAAGCGATCGATGGCGAAGCTGCAACAACCATTTACCATGCCTTCACACGTTTCCAGCACCATAGCCCGCAATTCAATCTGCGTGTTGTGCTTGCCAGTGATCCGGCACGACCTGAACCGCTGTCACCCGTATTACAAGAAGAAGCGAGAAAGATTCGCGGCACCATCGAACAGTTGTTGATTCAGCGCGAGACGCAGCTCGCTGAGGGAAAGGATTTTTTCGACTTCACGCAGGCACTGATCGATGCGCGAGATACCGAAGGAAACCCATTCTCACGTAGCGAGCTGATCGATCAGCTCGCCGTGTTTTTTCTGGCGGGCCATGAGACAACCGCGAGTGCGCTCGCCTGGTGCTTTTTTATCTTGTCGCAGCAACCTGCTTGGTTGGCGCAGTTGCGCTCTGAAATTGATGAACGACTTGGCGAAAAACCATTTACCTACGCAGATTTCAAGCAAATGCCAATCACCCGAGCAGTTTTCCGGGAAAGTATGCGGCTCTACCCGCCGGTAGCGTTTCTCACTCGACGCGCGCTGCAGGAGGATCATTTCGGCAAACTGCGTATTCCTAAAGATAGCTTTATCGTCGCATCGCCCTGGCTGGTGCATCGTCACCATACGTTTTGGTCGCACGCTGATCGCTTCGAACCTTCACGATTTATCGGACAAGATAGCGCGTCATTCGGTGGCAACTACATGCCGTTTGGCCTCGGCGCACGTGCCTGCACCGGTGCGATGATTGCGCAGCTTGAGGCGACACTCATTCTGTGTGAAGTGTTGCGTCGGTTCTCATTCAAACCAATGAACCCAGAGCGAGTTTTCCCCGTGTCACGGGTCAGCGTCCGAAGCGATTGCGGCATACCGGTTAAATTGATTCGCCGGCATACACGCTGAAGCTGAAGATGAGACCTGCACTACTCGCTGGCTTGAAGCATATCTCGCCGCCTGGGTGCAGATTCAATGATAACGACCGGCCTCGGCTCGGCCAGCAGCACCGAAGCAACCGTTTGATTATCAATATGGAAAACTTCGTGTCCGAATCTCGGAAACTCTTGAACTCAGCGTACATATCGGGCATAAACTTAGTTCATCGATTACGCCAACGTTTCGCCAGATCCCAAAGATGAATATCGTCGTCGACAAGCCCTCGGTCAATCCAGCTGCAGCCTCGCTGGCAAAAGCGCCTGCGATGCCCGCACCTGCCAGTTCCATGACCGCTCAGGCGCTCAAGTTCGCGAATGCTCAAGGGATACTGACGCCGCCCAGAGCCCCGGTCGAGGTTCCTTCACCCCGTCCGGTACTGCCCACCGATGCGCAAAAAATGGTGCAGCAGTACGAGCAAGTGGTTGATGAACTTAATCGTCAGATGCAAGCGGATGATCGTAACCTTCGCTTTGGGGTAGATCGGAAGATCAATACCTTCGTCATCACCGTGACTGACAAACTCAGCGGTGAAGTGGTTCGACAGATTCCGCCCGAGTCGGTGGTACGCGTGGCGCATTCCATCGAAAACTTGAAAGGCGTGCTGTATAGCGCCAACGCGTGAGTGATATCGCTTTCTTTTGCCGCATGATTGATTGCAAACAGTGGCTAGTGCCACTCACCAGATAATCCGTGCGACTCCTGCTTCTCGGTGCTACCGGCACTATCGGACAAGCCGTAGCAAAAGCATTGCTTGATCATGGCTATCAAGTGGTTTGCCCACTACGACAGCACGCTGACCATCAACGCAGCGGGAGTATCACCGCTGAGTCGGAAAGACTCGCGGGTGCGGATGTGCGTATTGGTCTCGCTGGTACAACACTGATCACGCAACTAGAAGCGCTGCAAAACGAGCGCTTCGATGCCATCGTGTCATGCCTCGCTTCCCGCACCGGCGCGCCGAAAGATGCCTGGGCGGTTGACTATGGAATGAATTCCGCCTTACTCAAGCTGGCACAGCAAGCGGGCATTCATCACTTCGTTCTACTGTCTGCGATCTGTGTACAAAAGCCCCTGCTCGCTTTCCAACAGGCGAAGCTCGCTTTTGAACAGGAGTTAATCAACTCAGGGCTTCGGTACAGCATTGTCAGACCGACTGCTTTTTTCAAATCGCTGTCCGGTCAACTACAGCGGGTACGTGATGGTAAGCCTTTCATGCTATTTGGTGACGGACAGCTGACCGCTTGCAAGCCCATCAGCGATGACGACCTTGCAAAGTTCATCGCGCTTTGTCTGACCGATCACCATAAATTTAACCAGATATTGCCGATTGGCGGCCCCGGTAATGCAATTACACCGCTTGAGCAAGGTAATTATCTGTTCAGTAAGCTCGGTATACAACCGCGCTTCACGCACGTACCCGTCGCTTTACTCAGCACCATTATTTACGGTTTGGATGCTTTCAAGATATTGTTGCCCGCATTAGCAGACAAAGCCGCGCTTGCGAGAATCGGCCGCTACTATGCGACTGAATCCATGCTGGTGTGGGATGCAACTCGTCAACGGTATGATGCGGATGCGACGCCTTCATTTGGTAGCCAGACCCTGTTCGATCACTACGATCGCCTGATCGCTGAAGGCCAAACGGTAGACCTTGGTGAGCATGCCGTTTTCTGACTTTTAGCGCACAATAAGGCTGCTGTTATTTGTACTCATTTGCTATCCGTACCGCACCCCTAACGACATATGAAATGGCGCTTCCCCGCTATCGAAACCCACATGCGATTGATCATTAAATTACTCAGCATCTGTTGCGCTTCCTTTTTTCTGATAGGTCCTGCCATGGCGATTGAAGAACCTCCGTTTCGCGTGCTTCAATCCGATCCGCCTTTCGAGCATCGGCTATATACCGGTTTCGTCGTTGCAGAGACTGACGTCGTCGGCGATTTTGACGCTGCCAGCCGCAGCGGTTTTCGGCGGGTTGCTGGTTATATTTTTGGCGACAATCAGGCGCAGAGTGGCGGTAACCGAAAAATTGAGATGACCGCACCGGTGACGGTCGAACCCAATGATCAAGGTTGGCGGCTGCATTTTGTAATGCCTAGTGCAGAATCGCTCTCCAGCCTGCCCAAGCCGAATAATCCCGATATCAAACTGCGGCAAATACCAGAGCATGCGGTGGCGGTCGTGCGCTTCAGTGGTTTTACAACGCAAGCAGCGGTTCAAGAGCAGACCACCAAGTTACGCAGCTGGATGAGCAGCAAGCAGCTTGAAGCCAGTGGGCCGCCACAAGTCGCGCGCTATAACGACCCATTCACGCTGCCTTGGCGCAGACGGAATGAAATTCTGATTCCGGTCGCACCTGGTCGCTAACTGGTCGCCGCGTATGAAAATGATCGCGACGCCGCGCAATCCTGCGGACTACACACTGCCTTCATCGAGCGCGCTGCTGAATACAGCCCGAACGTCCCCATACGGCAAGGGGATTTAACGCGCTTTACCTGCGCCGCGCGCGACCTGCATCATTTGGCTGAGCAATTGGGTACTTGAGCAAGCCGAGGGATTTACACGAGCGATTTCCCAAGGCAGTATGCCGACTGCGATAATTAATACCGCCGATGTTAAATAAATGGTGCGAAATTAAGAACAAATAAGCGCTGCGAAATAACGGTGGTGGTAGATGCACTGCAGTTGCCCTGCTGGCCGATCAACAACAAAAATAAAGACCTTTTCTTCGACCTCATCCCAATGCTGGAAATCACTGCGACCTGCCTGGTCATCACTGCACTACTCGCCTACCTGAATTTCCGATTCATTGGTCTGCCCATCACCATCGGCGTGATGGCGACCTCGCTCGGCCTGTCCCTACTTGTCGTGATCTTGGGTTTTGCGGGTATCGATTTCGGCCTTCATCTAAAAATGGAGGCAATGCTGAAAGCGATCGACTTCTCGAACGTGCTGATGCAGGGCATGCTCTCGCTACTACTGTTTGCCGGTGCGCTGCATATTGATCTATCCGAACTCAAAGCCTACCGCTGGCAAGTGCTCGGGCTGGCGTTTTTTTCGACGCTGCTATCCACCTTCATTGTGGGTCTTGCTGCCTGGCTGGTGCTGCCCCTGATCGGGCTACAACTGCCCCTACTCTACTGCCTGCTGTTTGGGGCGTTGATCTCGCCCACCGATCCGATCGCGGTGATGGGTATTTTGAAGTCGGCGGGCATTCCTAAAAATCTTGAACTCGTCATTGCCGGTGAGTCGCTGTTCAATGACGGTGTGGGCGTGGTGATTTTCTCCATCCTGATGGGCATGCTGATGATGGGTGAAGTCCCGAGCTTCAATGAAGGTCTTGGACTGTTAACGCGCGAAGCCGGTGGTGGGTTGCTCTACGGGCTGATACTCGGTTACATCATGTTTCGTCTGCTGGCCAGTATCGACAACTACCAAGTCGAGGTCATGATCACGCTGGCTGGGGTGATGGGCGGTTATCTGTTGGCGAGCAAGTTACATGTCTCTGGCCCGCTGGCGATGGTGGTCGCGGGACTGGTGGTGGGTAACCATGGCCGCGAGTTCGCCATGTCGCACACCACGCGCCAGTACGTCGATATGTTCTGGGAAATGATCGACGATATTTTGAACGCAGTGCTGTTCGTGCTGATCGGTATGGAAGTACTGCTGATTGCGTTCTCGTTCAATCTGATGGTGGCAGCACTGATCATGGTAGTCATGACGCTGGTTGCGCGCGCGCTCACGGTTTGGGTACCTGTCACTGTGGCCCCGGGTTATTTCAAGCTACCCAAAGGGGCGGGCGTGGTACTCACTTGGGGTGGTTTGCGCGGTGGGATTTCGGTCGCACTCGCGCTGTCATTGCCGCAAGGGCCAGAACGTGATGTGGTGTTGACCCTGACCTACGGCATCGTGGTGTTTTCAATCCTGATGCAGGGGCTCACCATCGGCCATGTTGCCAGCCGCGCTGTGAAGGTCGATCCAACCGACTAAGCGACGTGTACGACGCAAGCATTAAGCGTCAGCGACGCGAAAGGTACTGCGTTTATTTCGCAGTAAGGCCGGTTCCTGCCAGACCACTGGTTGCCACACCAACTGCTGTACCAAGGGCGACATCGGTCGCAATCTCAGCGTTGGTCTGAGCTTGGGCACCACAGTTCTCCGCCATCTTGGCGGCGTCGACATGGTCAACCGTATCTAGCCCGGCATTGGCAGCAAGCACGGGCAGCAGCAACCCGCCTGACACGAACAACAGTACCGGTGAGGCGATCGTGCGGACATTCTTGATATCGCGATGCGCCTCGGCCGCAGAGAGGCTGTCCTGGCACCCCGCAGTTTTGTACTTGGGATTGTCCCGGTCAAGACGCCGTGCAGTCAGTTCAGACTGACTGGCGCAGCCGGTGACTGCCAACAGCAATAGCAAGCTGAAGAAAAAACGAGCCATGAATGCGGGTGTCGTGAACCACCACCTTAAAACAAGGGAAGTTCATTCTGGCTACTTTTAGAAACGTTGTAAATAGGAAATAGTTAAGTACTTGTCGTTATGCCCGGTCTAACCGGGCTGACTGACGGCCAAACCAAAGCATGGCCGGTTTCAGCCTCGAAGCGCTGCAGGTCCTCTGGCGTGTCGATGTCCGTCGCGTAGTGACGATTGTTGGTATCGAACCATTCGATTTTCTCAGGATGCTGCTGGCGCCAGCTACGGCACATACCGTCATCCTCTGCCGCTTGCCACTGCTGGCGTAATTCGGCGCTCAAGATTACCGGGTTCCCCGGCACCCATTTACCATCGACCGACTGTACGCGCGGCACTACCATCGCCCTATCTCCCCGAAGACGGTAGGCGCTGATGAGTTCGGCGATATCAGACGCTTCGATCATTGGCTGATCCGCGAGTGCTACGATGACCGCATCCAAGTTCGGCGACAGCGCCTGCAGACCCAACCGAACCGAAGAAGCCTGACCATCATCTGGCGAGGGGTTACGTACCAAGGTGATCGACGACGATGCTAATGCTGCTTCCACCTGCGCGGCATAATGCCCCGATACCACCGTAACTTCATCGACGCCAGCACCTGATAGTGCAAGACATTGGCGCACCACCAGCGGCACACCGCCCAGCTCGAGTAAACACTTCGGTCTGCCACCCATACGCGAGGCCGCGCCAGCGGCCAAAAGTACTGCGCCGACTTTCATAGGGATGGTCGACAGACAGAAAGATGAGTCAGTAACACGATTCAGAATCCTTGATTCATCAGTATCAGACTATTAAATACCACGGGCGTGTACGAGTTTATGGGACTTCACCCGAACTGAAGCCGACAACCCCAGCCAGAATTTTCGGGGTCGCGTTTATGCATTGCGAACCGACGAACTCACTGTAGCATGCAGATACATCGCTCGGCTAAACTCACCGGGGGAGAGAACCAATGATTATCAGAATGAATACTTATCGCTTCTTTATAACTGCCTTGCTGGGAACATGCCTTTTTCTCGGCGCCGCACAGGCTGCTGATGGGCCACGTTTCAGCGTCGACAGTAGCTGGCCAAAGCCGCTACCCAATCAATGGATGCTTGGCGATATCGGCGGCATCGCCGTTGATTCACGCGATCATGTATGGGTGTATCAACGTCCGCGTTCACTGACGGAAGATGAGCGCGGCGCGGCGAATAACCCACCTAGCTCAAAATGCTGCCGCCCTGCACCGCCTGTTTTGGAGTTTGATACCGAGGGCAATTTAATCTCTGCTTGGGGTGGCCCGGGTGCCGGCTATGAATGGCCAGAGCGCGAGCACGGTATTTTTGTGGATGCGCAGGATCAGGTCTGGATTGCGGGTAATGGCAACACCGATGCGCACGTACTGCAGTTCACTCGCGATGGTCGTTTCGTGCAGCAGATCGGACGCGCCGGCCGTATCTCAGGCAGCAATAGCCCAACCGATCTCGGCCGACCCGCAATCGCGATCGTCGACACACCGACTGGAGAGTTATACATCGCCGATGGCTATGCTAATCGCCGTGTACTGGTACTAGACGCCGCCACGGGTGCCTACAAACGCCACTGGGGTGCATACGGCAATCGACCCGATGACACCGACCTTGGTAAATACGACCCCGCTGCACCACCCGCAAAACAATTTCGTGGCACGGTGCATTGCGTGCGTATCTCCAACGATGGCCTAGTTTATGTGTGCGACCGTCTTAATAACCGCGTACAAATTTTTCAACGCGATGGTACGTTCGTAAAAGAATATTTTCTCGAGCCTAAGACACTTCATGTCGGTTCAGTATGGGATATTGCTTTCTCTGAAGACGCCAAGCAGCGCTATATGTATGTCGCAGATGGCACGAATAACGAAGTGCATATTCTCTTGCGCGCAACCGGTGATCGCATCGGTGCTTTCGGGCGCGGCGGCCGGCAAGCAGGCCAGTTCCACTGGGTGCATGGTATCGCTGCCGATTCGAAGGGCAATGTGTATACCGGCGAAGTCGATAGCGGCAAGCGGGTACAGAAATTCCGGCGCCTGCCGGATTGAACGCAAGCCTCACCGCGAACGCAGGTCTTACTGCGCAAGAATCGGGATCACAGGTCGTCGCTTCTCTTGAATCAGCGGCAGGCAACGCTTGTCATCCTGATAGATGGCAACGCAGTCGAGGCACTGAAAACATTCGCTATAGCTGACCTGACCCGCGGGCGATATCGACTGATAGTCGCAGCGGTGACGGCAGGTTTGACACGGCGTACCACAAGCCTCGCGACGCGCGATCCAGCCCCAGCGACGCAAGGGATTGAGTACCGCTAGCGCTGCACCCAAGGGGCAAATATAGCGGCAGTAGCCGCGATACACCAGCACGCTCAGCGACAGCAAAGCAATCGCCCACACCAGATACGGCCAGTCGCGCACAAAGTACAAGCTAATAGCGGTTTTGAAAGGCTCGACCTCAACGGCGAGCTCGGTTGAATTCGGTGCTACCCAAATCGATCCGATCACAGCCACCAGCACGACATACTTGATCCACTTCAGCCGACGATCAACACTCACACGTAAACGCCGAGGCTTGATACCGAGACGCCGTGTGACAAGACTAATCAGCTCTTGCAGCGCACCAAACGGACACAACCACCCACAGAAAGTGCCACGTCCCCAAACAAGCAGCGTAAAGCCTACGAAGATCCAGAGTATTACCGTCATCGGGTCTACCAGCAAAAAGCTCAGGTCATTACCCGTTGTGAGCGCATCGAGCGAGGCGGTAATGTTGACGATACTGAGCTGGCCCTGCGCATACCATCCGATGAAGCCCAGTGTGAACAAGAGATAGCCGACGCGGAATCCTCGCAGGCGACGGTTACTCGCCGCCGTGGTGCGTTGCCGGATCAGCGCAATACTCAAGACCACCAGCCCACTCAGCAATATGGCGATATCGACTGCACGGCGCTCCCAGGCCTCGACCCATGGCGCCTCCAGCGCGCGTGATAGTGAGGCACGCCAACCATGAAAAACATACGGCAGCTCAAACTCGGTATACGCCACTTGGTTAGGAAACGTACCAAAGCGCCGCCCCAATCGAAAGCGCAACTCGAACGCCTGATCCGGTTTCAGCGGCGTTGCGCTATCCACGATGAGTACATGCGCACGTGCCCCGCTTGGGTAGCCCGGCTTCGCCATCGATTTGTCATACGCGATCGAGCGCAGGTTAATCTCTTTGCCATCCTGTTTCAGAATGAACGGCAGGCTATCGTCGATACGCTGACTCTCGTACATCATGTTATGCAGCGGGCCGCTTTCGACCACGACGATGGCCTGACTATCGCGCATATTCGCCACCAGCAAACGCCAACCGTCCTCGCCCATCAGATTGCGACCGATGGATGGCAAGCTCGCCAGTGCTACATGAAACTGCAGCGCGACTTCATCCGGCTTGGAAGCGGCTGTCTTATCAGCACCTGCGGCGCGCGTGCCGGCAAAGGCTTTTTCGATTTGTCCGCGCGTGAGCGTCATTGGCTCGACCATGCGGCGTGATAAGAGTTGATCCCAACTCAGCGGTCGGATAGCTTGTTTCAGTAAATCGCCGCGTGTCAGTGATACGGCATTACCTTCACCAAGAATGCTGCCTTTGCTCGCCGCCTCGAGATGAGCACGCGCCACCGAGGCAGCGGATTGCATGATGGTGCGGTCCATCGCCTTGACCGTCACCGTACCCGCTTGCACACCATGAAACGTGGCGCGCTTCTCATCGAATGATGTGCGCGCCCTAAAATCCAGAATATGGGTTTCGTGTCGAACCGTGATTCCTACGTATTGATTCGCAAAATCTGTCAGTTTCGCAATGCCCGCTTCCGAGCGGAACAAGGGCTCGCGGTGATCGATTAATCGGGAGAGTAAAAATTTTCCGTCGGTATCGATCGCCACCAAAATATTGATTGGCTTACCGCCGTAGCCGCGCACCGGTTCAAAGTCGATCGACTCGAATGCATAACCAACTAGTTTCGGTTTTTCATTTTCTGCGACCGGATCGCGCGAGAACAATGGCCAGACCGGCACACTGGGGTTTATTTCGCCGACTTGGTATTGGTTCGACAGATAGTTGTCGACGTCTGTCTTTTTTAGCGTGACCGCCATCGCCGCTGTCGGTAGCAGAAGTGCGATCAAACACCACCGGATTAACCGGAGCCCCCAATGTCCCATCTGTCTCTATCATTCTTGGTTTTAGGACCGCAACTAAACGTCACCTCAAAAACATGGTGCAGCGGCGGCCGTGCCCTCGATTGGCACACTGATTATGGGCACCATGGTAAGCGCAGGCTTGAGTAATTCCCACCGATGCCCAAGTGAATCCGAGGGTTAAATCCCGCCCCAGCGTTGTACTTTTTGCACCATGCTTTGAACTTCAATCTTCGCGCGGATTTTCAGTGCCATCGCCCAATCGAGCTCGAGCAATACGCTGGCAGTTTTTGGCGTAGAATCGAATCAGCCTTTACACGCTAATTGTTTTTCCTGACGACCAATTTCTGACTTCAAAACGTGGCGCAAACTCTGTTTGATAAATACGGTGGTGTCCCAGTCGTGACCGACATCGTCAGGGATTTCTATAAGCGGGTCATGCGACGCCCCAACCTGCGTCGCTATTTCGTCAATGTGACGCTGGAAGCCGTGATTCACCACCAGATCGCGTTTGTGTCGATGGTAATGGGAAAGACCCCACATGACTACTCGGGCCGCAGCATGAAAGAGGCCCACCGAGGCATTGGCGTCACCTCTGCGTCATTTGAACTGGCGGCCCAGCTGCTATCCGACACCCTAGTCGCAGCAGAGGTTGAGCAAGAAGACATCGACGCCATCATGGCGAAAGTCGCCTCACTACGCGCTGATATCGTCGAGCGATAAGCGCAGCACCACAGACGCAGGGGCCTTGGGCGAGTAGCAATGCCCTAGCGCAAACAGTGTATCCAAGCCAATCCATTGACTTGCCTTCCTTTACCGAAGAATAGGGGGTGGTTTCTGGCTCGCGCCAAATTATGGACTTGACGCCATATGTCATTAAATCCATAATTTTGCGTATGCCTTGGACGGTACTTTTTCATGATGCCTTTGATCAAGAGCTTTCCGCGCTGAGCCATGATTTGCAAGACGAACTACTGGCACACGCCCGACTACTCGCTGAGTTTGGCCCGAATCTGGGACGACCCACGGTTGATACACTCAAGGGATCCCGATGCACCAACATGAAAGAATTGCGTTTTTCATTTAGTGGCCAAGTATGGAGAGTGGCCTTTGCCTTCGACCCAATGCGCCAAGCTATCTTGCTTGTTGGTGGCGACAAAGGAGGCACGAATCAGCGCCGGTTTTACAAACGACTGATTCAGGTGGCGGACCAGCGATATCAAGACTACATAGAAAGCCTTACTAAGGCGAGCAAGGAGAGACACCATGCCAAGAAAACTCGATGAACTAATTGCCACGTTGCCCAAAGCGCGCCAAAAGCGGATCGAAGCACGCGCCATGGAATTAGCGACCCTGAAAGACTTGCGACAGGCAGCACAACAGACCCAAGAACAATTAGCCGCTACGTTGGGGGTGCGTCAGGACACCATCTCTCGTTTGGAAAAACGCAGCGACATGCTGCTCTCCACGCTAAGACATTACGTTGAAAGCATGGGCGGCAGGCTAGAGATCGTGGCGCAATTTCCAAACAGGCCTCCCTTCGTCATTCAGCATCTCGGCACAGATACGTCAGCAGCACGAAAGCCTGCAAGCGCGAAAACCAAGAGCCGAGCAATTGCCTGAAAGAAGAAAGCAGGTCGGGGGCAACGCAGACAGTACAAATGGTACGGCACGTTGCCACCAACAACGCCAGCCTTATTCGGAGTGACAAACTCACCACCAAAAAGCCGATGGCTAGGCGGGGGCAACGCAGACAGTACAAGTGGTACGGCAAGTTGCCACCAACAACGCCAGCGGCTTTTTGGTGGTGAGTTTTAGAAGTGGACTTCGACGGGTCCGATAACATCCAGAATCTTCCAAAGCGCAACCGACACATCGTTCGACGCTTCTTCATCTTCCAGCATGGTATCCAGCTCCGAGACTGTCAGCCGCCTGAACGCGTGTGCGGCGGCGGCGGCTTGCTCTTCGCGTAGTTGCATGGCGACGCTGACCTCATTGGCCAGCGCGTCTTGGTCGAGTTGTTGAACCGCGATCTGGACTGGCTTGTGCATCGCCTGCAGCGCACTGGACAGCTCTGTCGATGAGGCCTCAGGCGAATTGGACGTCAGCACCGAACCAGAGCGTTCGAGGAAGCGCTCAAGCGCACATATCTCGCCGCGCTCTAGGTCAATAAAAAATTCGGAGGGTGTACGCATGCTTCCCCGGGCTCAGTGGGCGTCGCTTAGGCCGACAGCGCGGCTTGGGCGGATATCATGTGACAAGCGGAAGCTAACACAGACTTTAATAACAATCCAAAGCTTAATCGGCAACAGCGCTTTGATTATTAGCCGATGATTATCTAACTTTTAATTGTCGTCCAACGAATGCTGCAGGGGTGAGTCAATGATTATTAATAAAAAAGAAAATCATTTTTTGTTTTCACCTTACCCCGGTCAAGGTTAGACTTGAACGTAGCAGCACAGAACTCAAGTGCCGTAGCACGGTCGCCATGATTTTGGCGCCTTCGCAGCACCTGGACATGATGCAGTCTTCTTTGGAGGACCCACCCGATGGAACACCAAGCTAACGCAACAACATCGGCTCAAACTAACGGGCCTCAGACCGTGGACGCTGACCATGCTGCGTCGCACAGCGTCGAGCGCCCCCTGATAACGCCGAAAGAATTTATTCGTCTGATTTATATGCTGAGTGGCGCAGCCATCGTGGTGCTCAGTCTGGCGATCTGGTTCATGATGAGCTTGGCCTGAATCGATCCGATTGGAAGTCCAAGCCCTTACTGATGGAGGACCACCATGGTCTATGCATTTTTTGCTCTGATTTTTGTCGCCCTGCTGCTGGTCATGCGCCAGACTTTCAGGCACCTCGACAACTGGCGCTCGGGCGGCGAGCGCTAATCTTCCGCTGTTTCCTCGGGCGGTACCCAGCCGACCTTCTACCTCAGATGGATAGAGATTACCCCGCGGGCGGTTTTTCCTGTTGATACTTTAGTATAATCCGCCGCATGTCCCCCCTGGTACCTGCAGCGGACAGGGAGCATCTCTCTCGGGTCCGGGCGTCTTTGGCGCAGGATGGCTTTGACTTGGCCATGATCAGTCACGACCGTCTGCAGCTGCTGGCCTACGCCGCTGCTATCGCCACTGGGCTGGCGGAGCAAGGCGGTTGGCAGGTCCAAAAGTATGACCCGACCCAGCTTGAGACCCTACTCGCCGATTTAACGCTGGCGCGGTTCGACAGCGCGCTGCAAACGCTTTCTGAGCAAGCATCCCACCAGCACGGCCGACCACTGCACAGCTGCGTGGTGTTTATCCCCGATGCGCAAAACCTCCCGCCGACACAGCTGCGTCAGCTATTACGCCTGCTGCATGGCACCGGTCATCGCCGTCTCCGTATCGTCGCGCTATTCAGTAGCAGCGCCCTCGCTTGCGAAGCGCAAGTGGCCGAGCTAGGTACGCGAGTAGCGCGCTGGTATTTGGATGAAGCGCCAAGCCATCTGCCCGATCACGCCATGCTGAGTGCAACACCCCCTCAGACTGCACGCGCTTTCCGGCCGCACAGATCGACGCACTCTCGCCAGCAAAAGCCTGTGCGGGCCGGCTTTACGCTGGCGGCAAGCCTGATGCTGGCGCTGCTGTTCGGGCCAACACTTTGGCCTGGCAACGATGAGGTGGCGCGACTATTCACACGAACGCTTTCCTGGTTACCCGCTAGCACAAGTCCACCTACGGCCACCAGCACGCTGGCTGGCGTGCCTGTATTCCTGCCACCAGAAAAGAAAGCATCAGACCTCGAGCGCAATAAAACCGATGGCGCAGCCGATACCCTCGACAAAGCCGAGACAGCCGGCGATACGCTCGACAAAGTCGACGTACCAACCATAGACAGCGGAGCATCCAACTGATGAACCTGTCGAGCGATCTGCTGCTGTTCTTCCTGCTGGCAAGCTTGGCACTGATTGCCTTGGATGTGGCACGTTACCCGATCGCTCCGAGGCCACCGGATTACGCGGTATGGGTAGCGGTATTTAGTACGCTGGCACATCCGGTGGCCATACTGGTTGCCGAACGTTTTGCACTGGCCGGTGATCTGACGCCATTCTTGGCATTCGACTTGATTGCTGCGGCGGCAATTGCTGCGGCAGCAGCCGGTCGTGTACCCGGTGGTAAGGCATTTTTTCCTTTGGTGTTCCTGGTTGCGCTGGCACTGGCCATCGGTGTACAGCAACTTCCCACGCGCGGCTTGGGCGTTACCGGGCCACTAATGGCTGCCCTGCTCCTGTGCACGGCATTTGCGGGCGCTGCCGCCGAGTGCAGCCGGCACGCGCGCTTGCATGCAATGTCACAGCGCGTCGTGATCATATTGGCGCTGCTGTGCGGTGTCGGCGCGCTACTGCAATTGATGATGGTGCTGGTCGCGGTCGGTCTGCCGCCCAACACGCCTGAGGTGCCAGATGCACGAACACTCACGACAACTGCTATCAGCCTGTGGCTCTTGCTGAAGCTGCTGATCATTAGCACCGTGCTTGCTCTGCGTAGCGCCAAGCACGGCGCATGGCTTGATCGCGTTGCGCGTCAACTGGTCGATAAAGCCAATGCCAGCACCAATGATCTGCTGGTGGTGTCACAAGCTTTTTATCAGTTACCCGCCGCGATGCTCGTCACCGCGGACGATGGCCGCATCCTGTTCGCCAGCGCACAAGCAAGGCGGCAGCTTTCCTACCCCGACACTACGGATCGCTTGCTGGAAGATTTATTCCTGGCAGCGCAGCCAATCGGACAGCAACAGGTGCGCGCGCTGTTTGAACGTCCTGATCGTCAAGCGGAGCTAGTACAGATACGCATGACCAGCGTCGAGTGCGGCGGACAGTCTTACCATCTGATGCAATTGGATAAGCTGCCGTTCGACTATGACATTCTGCGCAGCCTGCTGGTGGATACGCACAATGATGCGCCGCACGAAGCTAGCGGCCTGCTCGATCACCATTTTGCGATTGCAGCGATGGCCGATGGCTGGTTCCGCCTGCTCGACCCGATTGATCGCTATGCTGGCGCCGGCATGTTCTGGGACAAGCTGCGACTGCTATCTGATAACGATAGCGAAATCTCGCACCTGGAAAACGGCATCGCAACTGCCAATGAAGCGCATGGCTGGTTGTTACTGCGACGGGGTGGCGGGCTCTCGGTATCACTCAGAAAAATGAAAACGCCCGATTACAAACTGTTCTACCGCGTGCAGATGACACTGGTGGATGATGTAGCGCGCGCTGGTGCAGATGCACCCTACGCTGCTAGCCGTGAGGCGAGGCTATGAATCGTTTCCGGCACGAACCACAGTTGCAAACCACCGTACTCGGCAAAATGATCGAGCGCGTCCGACGCGAGCATCACCTAAGTACCGTGACGCTGGCGATGCTGGCTGGCCTGAGTGATACCCAGATTCGCGCGATTGAAGAAGGTGCTTCGCACACCTTCGTCGATGAAGCCCATCGTATCGACTGCGCACGTCGTATCGCGATTGCAATGGGTCTTCCGGAGACCTATTTTTTACAAACCGACAACCTCCCCGCCGAGCAGCGCGCGATACCCATCGAGGCCGCACCTGTTGATGGGATCAGTCGCGCCATGTGGGGCCATTTACCGGTTGCTGAACTTAAAGTACTCGCCTCTTTACGCACCACAGAGCCGCTACCTGAGCTGCAGCAACGTCGTGGCAGTTCGCCCATACTGATTGCATTGATCCTTGCGTTGCTGCTGGCCGGTCTCATTCTGGGTTTGAGCTTGCTGCGATAGAGGTGAACAGGCAGTGCGCTGGACCATGGAAGTTTGCAGCGACTCGACGGTCGACGCGCAACCAACAATACTCGCTACTAGCACCGCTATTAAGGGCATCCGAGACATTCGGTACTGCTTTGAGCAAGAAAGTGCCATTCCAAAAATCCTTATGTTGACAGTGTCTACAACTTTTACTAGAATTGTAGACACTGTCAACTAACAGGTCTTCCGTGGCGGTACCAATTCAGCGTATCGAGCAATGCGCATCCATTGATGTGTGCGCCGAAACGTAAGGCGCCAGCATTTTCGGCCGTAGAGGGCAAGCATCTCAAGCTCGATATCAAAATTTATAACTAAGGAGTGAACATATGAAGACGATCCATAAGCTGGGTGCCACTTTCCGCGAACACTATGGCCCATGGGCGGTCGTGACCGGCGCTTCTGATGGCATAGGCCGCGAGTTTGCTCAGGTGCTGGCAGAAAACGGATTTAATCTAGTGTTATGCGCGCGGCGTGAACAGTCATTACAGGACTTGGCGAATGAGCTAAGTGCTTCGTATCAGATTCAGTGCCGGATCGTTGCAGCGGATTTGTCTCAGCCCGATGCCAGTCGGTTGCTATTACAGGAGACGCAGGATCTCGATGTCGGACTACTCATTCCTGCTGCCGGCTTCGGTTCATCGGGTTTATTCATTCATGGCGACCCGGCTCAAGAAGAGCAGATGATCATGCTGAACTGCGTGAGCGTTATGCATCAGTGCCATGCGTTTGCGCAGCGGCTATCGAAGCGTGGCAAGGGGGGTATCGTATTGCTGAGTTCGGTGTTGGCGTTTATGGGTACACCGCGTTCTGCGAACTATGCGGCGACCAAGGCTTACATCCAGTCGTTGGCTGAGGCTTTACGCGAAGAGCTTAGGCCCCTAGGTATCGATGTGCTGGCCTCGGCACCCGGTCCTACTGCTAGTGGTTTCGCGTCGCGCGCTCGTTTGCAGATGCAGCAGACCATGACACCGAGGACCATTGCAACGGCTACGTTGGACGCTCTGGGCAAGATCGGTACGGTTCGGCCGGGATGGCTGTCCAAATTACTGGGTTGGTCGCTGGCCACCGCTCCTCGCTGGTTGCAGGTGAAAATCATTGGCACCGTGATGAAAGGTATGGCACCAAAGGATTAGCAAGCCTACTGTCGCACGACATGGGGGTGCCGTAAAATGGCGGACTAGCCCTGAACACTCTGTTAGGGAACCTGAACACCGATATGCCAAAGACTGCTAAAGAGCCGATCGAACTCAAGGAAGCTTGTGTTCTCGCCGCACACGAGGTGATCGCCGAACATGGCATCGAGGCATTGAGCTTGCGAGAGGTCGCGCGTAAGCTCGACGTGTCACATCAGGCTCCCTACCGGCACTACCCTACCCGCGATCATTTGTTGGCCGAAGTGATGCGACGATGCTTCGAGAATTTTGCGCGGAGCTTGGATTCGCGTGAGCGCTTCGATGAGCCATCCGCAGACCTTCGTTCGCTCGGGCGGGCGTATCTTCGTTTTGCTGTCACCCATCCGCTGGAGTACCGTTTGATGTTCAACACGCCCTGGCCGGAGAAAGCTGATCACCCGGCACTCGTGCGTGATGCCACCCACACGATGAATATATTGCGCACTGTACTGGAGCGAATTCATGGTCCTATAAAAGTAAAAAAATCGACCATTGATCTCGACGCCATGTTTATATGGTCTACCATGCATGGACTAGCCAGTATCTTGCAATCGGATGCGATGTCCCATCTCGATATCTCGAAGACCGCTCAAGGAAATGCAATGCAGTACGTTATGGACATGATAGATGCCGCGATGAGTAGTTGTGTCAGATAATACGATCCACCGATTGTAGAACTCACTCCGGTAACAACGTATCTATCAAGCTGATTGCTCGATCAACCCCCCATAAAAAATCGTACTCTCAGATTGATTGCGCTAACTGCGCCACAGAGACCCATTCCAAAAGTCATCGCAGACAGCGCTGACTTGAATGCCGAACTGGTTGTTACTATCCAGCCAGCCAATTTACAGGCCACCACACGGTAGTGTGATTTACAATCGCGTCCATGCATGTTTCCCCTTCCCTGCTGATCATTGACGATCACCCCATCATTCGGGTCGCACTTGCTGATGCCTTGCGCAAACGTTTCTCGCGCTTGCGCCTCGAAGCCGTCGGTGATGCAGAATCCGGTATCGCCTTGCTCAAGCAAGAAATCAAGAAGCGCAAAGCGCAGCCTTGGTTGGTGCTCATTGATCTTGGCCTTCCCGGGATTAGCGGACTCGCCGCCATCACCCAATTACTCGCGCTCAGTGAATCGGTACAGGTGATCGCCATCTCGGGCAATGATGATGCGCTACAAGTCGGCGCTTGCCTCGGTGCGGGCGCTGCTGCCTTCATCAGCAAGGCGGCACCCACCGATGATGCAATCACCATCGTGGCGCAAGCGGTGGAAGGTACACTCATCAAAGGCACCTGGTTGGCAGCGCGTGGTTTGGCAGATAGCTCGGCGCTCACTCGAATCGCTCTCACCGAGCGACAAGTACAGGTACTGTCGATGATCTGCCAAGGCATGAGCAATCGCGAGATCGCCGATCAACTAGGTATCACCGAGATCACCGCAAAATCCCACGTTGGCGGCATCTTCCGAGAACTTCATGTCGCCAGTCGTACGCAAGCGGTGCTCGTGGCCCAAAAGCTCGGCTTGTTCGCCAATAATCACTAACGCTCTTCAGTATAGAGCGCGGCATTAATCGCAGCGCGCAGCTTCTCGGTACTAAACGGACGCTGCAGCAAGGTCACGCGCGAACCCACTTGTCGCTGCAGGTCACTGAACGGTGACTCATCGCTGCATAACAGCACCGGTATGTTGCTGTTGAATTCATCATTCATACGCGTAATGACTTGAGCGACTGGTTCGGATTGCATTTGCGCGTCCACCATCAGTAAACTGGGTATGCCGCCCTGCGTAGCCAGTTGTCGTATGGCGTCATCGCTACTACCCGCCACGATGACCGAGATACCAATGCCTGGCGCAAGCAATCGAAGCGCATTACCCACATCCGGGTCAGGATCCACACACACCATCAAGGTATTCTCGGGTGGCTCGAATAACACCTGTGGTAACAAGCGCTCGATCAAATACGTCTCAGCGAGCGATACCTGTTCGCTGCCGCCAAACGCTTGCGTTGCCAATGGCAGATCAATCGCAAACACCGAGCCGATCCCCACATGACTACCGAGTGAGATGCGGGCACCAATACGGGCGGCAAGTCGACGTGCAATCGCTAAACCCAGCCCCACACCCTGCGTCGTCATTGTGGTCTGATCGCCGCGCGTGAACTCGTCGAAGATTTTTTTACGGAGTCCGGCGGCGATACCGGCGCCAGTATCAATGACCGCGATACGACAGCGCTCTCCCCGACGTGAGATTCGCAAGCGAACGCCGCCACGCTGGGTATAACGCATCGAGTTGCTGATGAAGTTACGCAAGATGCGCTCGAGCAGTCGAGGATCCGTTTGCAGGAAAAGAATTTCATGCTCGGGGGCGCGTAGCGTGAAGGTGAGACCAAGATCCTCTGCCATACGCCGATGCTGGGCGACCATGCGTTCGCAGAACTCACGTGCATCAATGCGCTCAATCGACACCTCCAGCGCGCCACTGTCTAGCCGGCTGACATCCAGCATGCTGTCGAATACGTCATTCATGTAGCCCATGCTTTGCCGCAGGCGCAGCAGGCTTTCGGTGGCGCGTGAACGCTCGGCGGTGTCGAGTGAAGCGTGCGCTAGACTGCGCTCGACGCTACCCAGGTAGAGATTGATGGCCTGCATCGGCTGCTTTAGGTCATGACTAAACGCAGCCAGAAAGCGTGACCGATCGACCTCGGTCTCGCGCAGTGCCAGCCGACGCCCCGCCAGCTCTTGCAACATGTCGTCGATGCGGCGGCGTTGGCGCTGCTCACGTACCTGCCGAATGAGCAACCAAAGCGCAAGCGTGATCAGCAGCAAGCCGATCATCAGCACCGTGATTGCGAGCGTCATCGTAGGAAATAGCGCCGCCAGATCAGCCACGCGAGGCCCCCTGCGCGCCCATCCACCGCTGTGGCTGAATAAAATTTCGCATCAGCATGTTTCCCGCAAGATATGGGCTGTATTATACTTTAGTGTGAGTTATAGGCGTAGCCAAAGGAGCAATCAAGCCAATGCAAAAGCCACCGCAGCCGCCCTTTGGCGAGCCCAGCGATGCGTGGGGAAGCACTGCGCCAGAGGAGGCGCGCGGCCGCAGCAGCGGCAACCCGTTTGGGCGCGCGTTCCATGGGCCAGCATCACCCCCACCGCGCACCGGCACGCCAAGTAGTTCGCGACTGGACGCGGGCGCGAGCATGGGTGAAGACCTTGGCTTAGGACGCCTGCCGCCCGGCTTTGGCGATCTGGCGCGTCAACTCAGCGAGACGAATTTGCTGGTTGACCGCGCCATCTCATCGATCAGCGCTGAGCCGGGTCAGAGCAGCCCTGCAGAGACATTGGCAGAGCTGGGCGATAGTCTGAACCAGTTGTTCACGCAGCTGGATCAAGGCGTCGGCGATAGCGACGGCCCCTGGCAAGGCATCACCGAAGCGCTGCGCGACCTGGCCGAGAGAATTGAGCGTCGGGAGCAACTGCGCGCCGAGCTGCAGCTGACACAGCATGCGATCGACAAGGCCAAGGCGCGCGTGATCGACCAGATTCAGGACGCCGCCCGCATCGAGCAGGAGCGCCTGTCGGTGACCCGTCTGCGCAGCCAGCTGGCGGCCGTCATGGCCGACAAGCTGCTCAATAAGCTGCGCTAGGTCGGGGTGGATAAATTTTTTTGTTTCTACTTGCACCAATACTAAAGTATGGTTAGTATTGCCGCGAAGAACTAAAATTGCGTGGCCGGTAGTGCCCGCACCAATGGAGGTATCAAGCTATGGCTGAGAGTTTGCAGAAATGGGTCGGGCGCAACCGCCCGCCACGCGTACAGATCACCTACGACGTCGAGATCGGTGACGCCATCGAAAAGCGTGAGTTGCCGCTGGTGGTTGGCGTCCTCGCTGATCTGGCCGGCAAACCGGCGAGCGCGCCACCCAAAATGAAAGACCGGCGCTTTGTCGAAATTGATCGCGATAACTTCGACGAGATCATGGCCAAGATCGGTCCGCGCCTCGATATGAGCGTGCCGGACATGATGAAAGGCAGCGGCAATCTGAAGATTGAGCTGACGCCACAGAAGTTTGCGGACTTCCATCCTGAAGCAATTGTTGATCAGGTACCGCGCCTCAAGAAACTGCTGGAAGCGCGACTTGAGCTGCGCGACCTGCTGGCCAAACTGGATGGCAATGATGATCTCGACGGCCTGCTGGCAGGGATCGTCAAGAACACCGAAGGCCTGAAGCAGATTCGCAGTGCGACCGGTAGCAGTTCAAGCAACGCGAACGACAAGCCCGCCGCCAAGAAAGAAGACGACAAGCCCGAGGCGAAGTCCGACGACGCACCAAGCGCCGAATAACGAATAACGATCGCAGGCAATCCTTCGCATCCTGACCGAGACGAGTGACCGACATGGCAGATACAAAATCCTCCCCCTCCGGCGCTGGCGCTTCTGGCACCGGCAGCCTCCTGGACCAGATCGTCCTGAATGGCAAAATGGCCAATGAGCCTTCGCAAGAGCCCTACGCGAAGCGAATGCTGAGCCAGTTCGCAGCGCAGATTCTCGACGAAGACATGAAGTTCAGCCCGGACAAGGGCGTGGTCACGATGATCAACGAGCGTATCGCTGAGATTGATGATCTGCTGACCAAGCAGGTGAATGCCATCATGCATCACCCCGAGTTTCAGGCGCTGGAAGGTGCGTGGCACGGTCTGCATGATTTTGTGTTCGGTAGCGAAACCAGCACCCGACTGAAAATTCGTCTGATGAGCGTCAGCAAGCAAGAGCTGCTGAATGATCTCGAAACCGCGGTCGATTACGACACCAGCGCACTCTTCAAGAAAGTATACGAAGAGGAATACGGCACCTTCGGTGGCTATCCTTACTCGGTGCTGATCGGCGACTACTACTTCGGCCGCCATCCGCAAGACATGGCGCTATTGGAGCGTGTTTCTAAGGTAGCAGCTGCTGCCCATGCGCCCTTCATCTCGGCGGCTGCACCTGCATTGTTCGACATGAAGCGCTTCACCGAGCTCGGTGGCCCGCGCGATCTCTCGAAGATTTTCGAGAGCGCAGAGCTGGCTACTTGGAAAGCTTTCCGTGAAGGTGAAGATTCACGCTATGTAGCACTGACCTTGCCACGCTATCTGGCACGTCTGCCCTACGGTAACAAGACCAAACCTGTCGAGCAGTTCGGATTTGAAGAAGATGTGGACGGTAAAGATCACGATAAATACTTGTGGTCGAACAGCGCCTATCAATTAGGCCTGCGTATTACCGATGCGTTTGCCAAGTTCGGTTGGACCACCGCGATTCGTGGTGTGGAAGGTGGCGGCAAGGTCGAAGGCATGACCGCGCACACTTACCAAACGGACGAAGGTGATATCGCGCTGAAATGCCCGACCGAGGTACTGATCACCGACCGTCGTGAAAAAGAATTGAATGACCTCGGTTTCATCGGTGTCGTTAACGCCAAAGGGGCGACTTATGCTGCCTTCTTCGGTGGACAAACCGTTAACAAGCCCAAGGTCTACAACAAGGATTTGGCGAACGCAAACGCCAACTTGTCAGCACGTCTGCCCTACATGCTGGCGGCGTCACGCTTCGCGCATTATGTGAAAGTGATCGCACGCGACAAGGTAGGCAGCTTCCAGACTCGCGATACGCTGCAAAGTTATCTGAATACCTGGATCGCTGACTATGTCTGTCTGAGCGAGTCAGCACCTCAAGAGACCAAGGCGCGTCTGCCATTGGCCAGCGCCCGGGTGGATGTGAGCGAAATTCCTGGCCGTCCTGGTGCTTATAGCGCGGTGGTGTTTGTGCGTCCGCACTTCCAGATGGAAGAGTTGACCGCCTCGATCAGGATGGTGGCTGAGCTACCTGCCCCAGCGGCCTGATCGACAGCGCACGACTCACGCCGACCCATCATGATCGCGAACTATTCTTAGGATAAAACACCATGGATAACTGCAATATTCTGCTACAGATCGACGGTGTCAAAGGTAGCAGCACCTTAGCCGACTACGCTGACCAAATCGAGTGCTACTCCTGGACCTTCAACGTTGTGCAGCCCAGCAGTAACACGAAGTCGGGTACCGAGCGCACTGCGGCGAACCCGATGTTCTCCGATATTACGCTCACGAAGGAGACCGATGTCTCGTCGACTGACTTATTGCGATTATGTGCTACCGCGAAAGAAGTCGATAAAGTCACCATCACTATGCTGCGCAAGGCGAATGAAGAAAACGCGCCTCTGCTAAAGGTTGAGCTGGAGAAGGTGATCATCAGTCACTACACGATCGCCAGCGCACATGAGCCGCACCCACTTGAAACCGGTGTTGATGGCGCGCGCCGACCGCTTGAAACCATCTCGCTTAACTTCGTAAAAATCAAGATGGAATACAACCATCAGACAAGCGACGGCAGCATTGCGGGCAAGACCGATTTCGGCTACGACCTCGCGATCAACAAGAAAGCTTGATCCCTTGTTACCGGCGATCCGCCACGATAGAGGTGAAGCTCGATGTCATTCCTGTTACCGGGTGGGCCCATCCCGCTGTTCGACAAGCTCGATCAGCGCGCTGCACCGACCGGGCATGAGGCAGGCCAAGGGCTTTCTGCCGATGGCGTCGAGGCCTCTGTTGAGTGCGAGCTGCAACGCTTACTGAACTCTCGCTCGCGCATCGGCCTGTCCGGGTTTACTCAGGCAAATCTCACGGTATGCGACTACGGCATCCCTGATTACACCGCGCTCTCGGCTCGAAGTGAGTCCGATCGTGTTCAAATCGCCGCTGCCATTGCGTATGCGATTCAACACTTTGAGCCGCGGCTACACAACGTCACCGTGACGCCTTGGGGTGCCGCCAACGGCATCACCATCGCGCTGTTTCAAATCGATGGTGACCTGCCGGTTGCCAACACCGTACGTCGGGTACGCTTCACACTCGCCGCCGAAACACCCCCGGCAGAGATCGTCTCGTCGAAGCCTGCGGAGGTTATCGCATGAATTCACGCGCGGGCGACAACGAACTGCTGGACTACTACCTACGCGAGCTGGATTGGTTGCGTACGCAAGGACGTGACTTCGCGCGGCGTTATCCCAAGGTCGGTGCACGGCTTGATCTGCACGGTGGCGAGTCGCATGATCCGCATACCGAGCGGCTGATTGAATCGGTTGCCTTTCTGGCGGCGCGCGTGCGGCGCGATATCGACTCGGATTTTCCGCAGGTTGCCAGCGCGCTACTGGAAAACCTCTACCCTTCGCTATTAGCGCCACTGCCTTCCATGACGGTGGTACAGATGTCGCTCGGCGCAGCGCAGGGTAAGGTGACTGCCGGGCTGCGCGTACCGCGTCACACGGCCCTGGTCGCCAAC
>JAIXQV010000141.1 GCA_027485535.1 Oxalobacteraceae bacterium
AGGTCTTTGATGATTTGTCGGCATTAGTGACAGCAGTCGTCGCGGCTGCGCAGCCGGGTGACTCAGTGCTCGTGATGAGCAACGGTGGGTTTGGTGGCGTGCACCAGAAACTACTCGATGCGCTTGGCGCCGTGAAGTAGTTGCGTTCGCTGCTCTACCTTCACGGGTTTCGCTCCTCGCCGGCATCGTTCAAGGCGCGCCGCTTGCAGCAGTATTTTGAGCAGCGCGGTGAGCCAGAGCGATTTATCTGTCCACAGCTGCCGCCCTCGCCACGTGAAGCTTTTGCATTAGCGAGCCAGTTGGTCAGCGATCAGCCAGCCGATGCTTTTGCCGTGGTCGGTTCGTCGCTCGGCGGGTTCTACGCGACTGCAATCGCCGAGGCCACCGGTTGCCGCGCAGTGCTGCTGAATCCGGCTGTTTGGCCAGCGCGCGACTTGGCGAAGTACATTGGCGAGCAAACTGCGTGGCACTCCGACGATCGATTCTTTTTCCAACCGGTGTTCATTGATGAGTTGCAGGCACTTACCGTCGAGCGAATCACCCTGCCCGAGCGCTATCTGTTGCTGGCCGCGACGGGTGATGAGGTACTCGATTGGCGCGAGATGACGGCGCGCTATTCAGGCGCAACACAAAGGGTGATCGAGGGTAGCGATCATGGCTTGTCGGACTTTGAACACTATATCGATGAGGTAGTCAGCTTTTGCGAGCGATGAGAAGCGAATGAATCTGTTCTTCGAAGAATCCGGCGACTTCAAGGTGGGTGCGATATTGAGCCAGCAGGGTGAGGCTTATCAAGTCGAGACGCCATCGGGTAAGCGCACCAAGGTGCGCGCGCGCGATGTCCTGCTGCAGTTCGACACCCCCAGCGCAGCAGAAATGATCGCTAGTGCGCATCGCCTGGCTGAAGAGATTGATGTCGCTTTTTTGTGGGAAGTGGCAGGTGAAAACGAGTTCGGCGTCGCCGAACTGGGCCTTGAGTATTTTGGACATGCCCCTAAACCGGATGAGGCAGCCGGTCTGTTACTGAAGATTGCAGCATCGCCGATTTACTTTCACAAGAAAGGTAAGGGTCGCTACAAAGCGGCACCCGCCGCTACGCTACAAGCAGCGCTGGCAGGCATTGAGAAGAAAAAACAGCAAGCACTTCTGCAGCAGGCCATGGTCGAGCAGTTGAAAGCAGGTCAGTTACCTGAGGCTATCAAGGCGAGCGCGCGTCAGTTGCTAACCAAGCCCGATAAGAACAGCATCGAATACAAAGCGTTGGATGCGGCCTGTGCCGAGCTGCAAACGTCACCAGCACGATTACTGCTCTCGGTCGGTGCGATTGCGTCTGCAAAAGACTTGCACCTGTCGCGTTTCTTAACCGAGCATTTCCCGCGCGGTACCGAGTTTCCGGGCATTACGCTACCCAGCACCCCCTCGCTGCCTCTGGCAGATGTGGCAGCGTTTTCCATTGATGATGTCACCACCACCGAGATTGATGACGCCTTCTCACTGACACGTGTCAGTGACACCAGCGTGCGTATCGGTATTCATATTGCAGCGCCCGGACTCGGCATCAGCCAAGGCGATGCTATCGATAGCATGGCGCGCGATCGCATGAGCACGGTGTATATGCCAGGCGATAAGATCACGATGCTGCCGGATGCATTAGTCGAGCAGTTCACGCTGGCGGCAGGCGATGCCAGACCTGCGCTATCACTCTACGCAACGCTGGATACCCAGACATGGACGGTGATTTCAACTGAGACACTGATCGAGCGGGTGCCTATCGCAGCGAATCTTCGACACAATGATCTCGATGCCCAAGTCACCGAGCAAGCACTCGCTGAGGGCAGCGGCGAGTATCCCTACAAGGATGACATCACGCTGCTGTGGCAATGGGCGCAGCAGCTTGAGCTTGCACGCATGGCCAAGCGCGAGGCGTTCGGGCTCAGACCAGAGCAGGTGAATCGAGTCGACTTCAATTTTTATGTCGATGACGATGTGGTGACCATCACCCGTCGCAAGCGGGGCGCACCGCTCGATAAAATTGTTGCCGAGCTGATGATCTTTGCTAACAGTACTTGGGGCAAGCTGATGCATGAGCATGGTGTGCCCGGCATCTACCGAGCGCAAGGCGGCGGGCAAGGTTGGGCATCGCGCATGCAGGTACGCATGCAAACCCATGCCGCACCCCATCAGGGTTTGGGTGTTGATCAGTATGCTTGGAGTACTTCACCACTACGGCGATACACGGATCTGGTGAACCAGTGGCAGATCATCGCCTGTGTTCGTGGCGGTGTGACCGCACCACTGGTTGCACCCTTCAAGCCCAAGGATGCTGATTTATTCGCCATCGTCTCCGCTTTCGATAGCGCCTATGGGGCCTATGCGGATTTTCAAGCCACCATGGAGCGTTTCTGGTGCTTGCGTTGGCTGGCACAAAACGAGATCAAGCATACGGATGCGGTTCTGCTGAAAGATGATCTGCTGCGGCTACTCGAGATACCTTTGGTGATCCCGATGACCGGCGTCCGTTATGCGCGTGGTACCCAGCTGACGCTTGAATTGATTGATTGGGACGAAGTTGATCTCACCGTGCAAGCGCGCGTGCTCGAGGTAGTGACCATGGCTGCGACATCGGTCGATGAGATGGCACTGGAAGAAGCGGATGCGCTGAACGAGGAAGAGCAGGTAGCGGAGCTGGTGGTCGATGCAAATGGCGACGCACGCACAGATGCGAATGGCGCCTCAATGGTAGAAGCACCCGCCATGCCACTCGCACCCTCTGCAGGCGATAGTGCGGCGAGTGACGGTCCATGATTGCTTACGATAAGCGCTTGCTCGCGATTGGCATTTGCGCCTCCTTGGCATTGCATGCGGCCTTGCTGGCTTTGCGTTTCGAACCGCCGGCTGCAGAAAGGTCAGCCCCGTTCAACACAGGACTATCGGTCATTCTCGTCAACGCCAAGCATGACCATGCCCCCATGCAGCCTGATGCGCTGGCGCAGGCCAATCTTGATGGCGGTGGTGCTGCCGAGGTGGGCCGTGCTCGCTCGCCTTTGCCTGATCTTGGGCGCATGAACGAGGGTGCCCAGCTAGAGTCGCAGCGCCAACGCGTGACCGAACTGGAGCGCACCCAGCGTCGCTTGCTATCGCAATTGAATGAGCGTCAGCCGATGACGACACCCGTCGGCGACCCCAATGATTCACCGCAGCTAGATACTCGGCATATCCGTTCGGTCGAGCAGATTCAGGCGATGGCCAGACGCGAAGCAGAGATTGCTCGTGATGTGGTTGACTACAACAAGCGTCCCGTGAAAACCCAGTTGACACCGTCAACGCGTGAAGTGAGTCATGCGCTGTATTACACGGCATTGCAGAAAAAAATCGAGCTGACCGGTACCTTGAATTTCCCGCAGCATGACGGAAAAAAAATGTATGGTGATCTGGTGGTCTATATCCCCGTGTATCAGGACGGCAGCTTATATCTCAAAGAAGGTGGTCCGCGTATCGAGCGTAGCTCTGGTAACTCAGCGCTGGATGCTGCTGCACTTACGATCGTGCGACAGGCTGCACCCTTCGGGCACTTTCCCGCGGCGCTGATGAAAGAGGGTCGTGAGCGTGTCTGGGAGATCATCACGCGCTTTTCTTTCACGCGTGAGCAACAACTCGAGACGCAATCCGTCGGTGGATAAGCCCATGACAGACCGCTACCTTGTTATTGGTAATCCGATCGCGCATAGCAAGTCGCCGCAAATTCATGCGCAATTTGCGCAGCAGACGGGCGAAGCGATGGTGTATGAGCGATTACTCGCGCCGCTCGATGGTTTTGTTGGCGCGGTGCGTGATTTTATCGAGCACGGTGGTCGTGGCGCGAATGTGACGCTGCCTTTCAAGCTCGAAGCATTTGCATTGGCGGAGCAGCGAAGCGAACGCGCACAAGCGGCAGGTGCAGTGAATACGCTGGTGTTTGACCATGGCCGCATCGTCGGCGACAACACCGATGGCGTCGGGCTGGTTCGTGATATCAGCATCAACGCCGGTGTCGCAATCGCGGGTAAACGCGTGCTACTGGTTGGTGCAGGTGGCGCGGCGCAGGGCGTGATCCTGCCCCTACTCGAGCAAGCGCCGCACTCAATCACCCTCTGTAATCGTACGCAGAGCAAAGCAGAAGAATTGGCACAGCAGTTTTCACATCCTGCGTTACAAGCTTCTGCTCTTGATGCACTAGGCGATGTTTATGATCTTGTGATCAATGCGACGTCCGCCGGTTTATCAGGTGGCTTGCCGCCGGTACCTGGCACCGTGTTTGGTGCTGATACCTTTGCCTATGACATGATCTACGCAGCGCAAGCGACAAGCTTCATGCAGCTGGCACAGTCGCATGGCGCGCAAGCGCGCGACGGCTTGGGCATGCTGGTCGAGCAAGCGGCAGAGTCATTTTATTTATGGCGTGGTGTGCGGCCGGACACCGCTCCGGTCTACAAAAGCTTGCGCGCGCAGGTATGAGATTGCGCCGAGGCTGGTTGTTTTGGTTGCTCGGCGTTCCGGCGGCGCTGATACTCCTGCTGCAGCTTTGGTATTTTGTTCAGGTCTGCTGGTGGGTGAACCACAACCCGAGTTCCACTGCATTCATGCGTGAGCAACTCGAGCGGCTGCGCGAGAAGAACCCCAAGGCAGAGCTGCAGCATCAGTGGGTGCCTTATGCGCGTATTTCCAATAACCTGAAGCGCGCCATCATCGCTTCGGAGGATGCAAACTTCGCCGATCACGAAGGTGTTGACTGGGAAGCGCTGCAAAAGGCTTACGAAAAAAACGCAAAGAAGGGCAAGGTCGTACGCGGCGGATCGACCATCACCCAGCAGCTGGCGAAGAACTTATTCCTGTCGAGTGAGCGCAGTTACGTACGCAAGGTACAGGAGATGCTGATCACCTTCATGATTGAGGCGGTGATGGATAAGCGCCGCATCTTCGAGATTTATCTCAATTCAGTCGAATGGGGTACTGGTGTGTTCGGCTGTGAGGCGGCGTCGCGCAAGTATTTTGGTGTGCCGGCCGCCAAGCTCGGTCCCACCGAGGCGGCCCGGCTGGCGGTGATGCTGCCAAACCCACGGTTTTTTGGGCGGCATCTGGATTCAAACTATCTCAATAAGCGCTCGGCGCTGATCCTCACGCGCATGAATAGCGCAGAATTGCCCTGACGTTGGCGACTCAAGCCTTGCCTCATCTCCTGTAAAAAAGTAAACTCGTGCCGTTTTTAACAACGGAGACTCCCTTGGGCAGTCCCATTTCGACTCACCGGCCGGTATCGGACGGATTCCTCGCAAGCTGACGCAGCTTCTCGCGCGCCGCTTGCCGGGTTCGGGTGAGCAGGCGTGCATGGCCAATCTCTGGCCGCGCTCCCTGATGTGTAGAAAAATCAATCTGCGGCGCTTGCGCTGCGGCCATGCCACATCCGTGTGGCGGGGGAGAGCAGATGATTAACGTATTTGTGCTGCAAAACGGCCGGCTCAGTCAGGTCAATATCGACACGCGCGACGATCTTGAGCGGGCGACGCCGATCTGGGTCGATCTGACCGATCCCAGCGATGAGGAGCGCGACTGGGTGCGCGGCATCTATGGCGTGACATTGCCGGATGAAGATGAGGTCAAAGACATCGAAGCTTCCGCGCGCTACTACGAAGCCGATAACGGCGATCTGCACCTGCGCTCGGATTTCTTGCTGGAAGAAGACGAGGGCGAGTCGCGCGTGGTGACGGTCGCGTTCATTCTCGCCAAAGAGATGTTGTTCTCGATGCACAACGACGACTTGCCGGTATTCCGGCTGGTGCGCATGCGCGCCCGTTCACGTCCCGGCTCGATTGGTGATTTCAAGGATGTACTGCTGGATTTGTACGCCACCGATGTCGAGTACTCGGCTGATGCGCTCGAGGGCGTTTACCAGAATCTGGAAGAGGTTAGTCGCAGCGTGCTACAAAAAGAATTCAGCGATGCCGATGCTGCCGAGTCGCTGTCCGCTATGGCGCGCGAGGAAGATTTGAACGGACGTATTCGTCGCAACATGATGGATACCCGGCGCGCGGTTAGCTTCATGATGCGTGGACGGTTGCTGAACGCCGAGCAGTTCGATGAAGCGCGACAGATTTTGCGTGATATTGAATCGCTGGACGGCCACACCGCATTTTTGTTCGAGAAGATTAACTTCCTGATGGACGCCACAGTCGGTTTCATTAACATCAACCAGAACAAGATCATCAAGATCTTCTCGGTGGCGTCGGTTGTGTTCTTGCCGCCGACCCTGATCGCGAGCATCTACGGTATGAACTTCCGTATCCTGCCAGAGCTGAACTGGAGCTTCGGTTATCCGTTTGCGATGTTGCTGATGGTTGCCAGCGCAATTACGCCGTTTTGGTATTTCAGGAAGCGTGGCTGGTTGAAATAAAAAAAGGCGTGCACTGCACGCCTTTTTTATTCGTGTGGTGCTGACTTAAGCAGTAAGCTTCGCAAACGACACACGCGCCGCTGCAAGCGTTTCATCGATCACCGCATCGCTATGCATCGCTGACACAAAGCCAGC
>JAIXQV010000234.1 GCA_027485535.1 Oxalobacteraceae bacterium
AGTTGCTTGTAGCCAGCACTGTCGGATGGCTGACCTGGCAATCTTTTTTCGAGGATGAAAGTCTGACCCGCTTGCTGAACAATCTCTACAATTGCTTGCGGGTCGATCCTCGCGTTGACATCTGGCGGTGGGTTGGCATTGCTGCCGTCCTGTCGGGAAGTCCCCGATCGCCGCCTTCCAAATTTTCGCGGATTGTAGGCAGCTGTTTATATCGAGTCAATACTGGAAACGCAAAGATGTATAACCATTTGTTATGAAAATTCAGTTTCGCTGTAACAATATCCAGTAAAATCATTGAGTTGCCTTGCCTTCCGGGGTATCTCACCCCCTATTCCAAAAATATCAACAATTCATGAAATATTCCGATTTACGGGACTTTATTGCCAAATTGAAACAATCCGGCGAGTTGTCGGAAGTGTCACTGCCGGTATCGCCAGTGCTCGAGATGACCGAGTTGTGCGACCGCACATTGAGAGCAGGCGGCCCGGCATTACTCTTTAAAAATCCGACCGGTCACAGCATCCCAGTGCTGGGGAATTTATTCGGCACACCGAAACGGGTGGCTTTGGGTATGGGCGCTTCGGACGTTGGCGAGCTTCGCCGCATCGGTCATTTACTGTCCGCTCTAAAAGAACCGGAGCCACCCAAAGGCTTACGTGATGTGCTTGGCTTGGGCTCGCTGGTGAAGTCGGTCTGGGACATGGCGCCCCGAGAGTTACGCTCGGCACCTTGCCAGGAGATTGTCTGGGAGGGCGCGGATGTCGATCTCTCGCGCTTGCCAATACAGCATTGCTGGCCAGGTGATATCGCACCGCTGATCACCTGGGGATTAGTCATTACCAAAGGCCCTCATAAGAAACGACAAAACCTCGGTATATATAGACAGCAGGTGCTCGGGCCGAACAAGCTGATCATGCGCTGGCTGGCGCATCGTGGCGGCGCGCTGGATTTTCGGGAGCACTGCTTGAGAAATCCCGGACAGCCTTACCCGATCGCGGTCGCGCTGGGCGCCGACCCAGCCACTATATTAGGGGCGGTCACGCCGGTGCCGGACAGCCTGTCCGAGTATCAGTTTGCAGGCCTGCTGCGCGGTAGCCGGACAGAATTGGTCAAGGCGATCGGGAGCGAGTTGCGGGTACCGGCGTCGGCCGAGATCGTGCTGGAGGGCCATATCTATCCGGATGACAGCCATGCCAGCGGGTACGAGCACGCGCTGGAGGGGCCCTTTGGCGACCACACCGGCTACTACAACGAGCAGGACTGGTTCCCGGTCTTCACGGTCGACCGTATCACCATGCGGCGCGACCCGATTTATCACTCAACCTACACCGGCAAGCCACCCGACGAGCCTGCGATCTTGGGCGTTGCGCTCAACGAAGTGTTCGTGCCGCTATTACAGAAGCAATTTTCCGAGATCACGGATTTTTATCTGCCCCCGGAAGGGTGTAGCTACCGCATGGCGGTGGTACAGATGAAGAAGTCTTATCCCGGCCATGCCAAGCGCGTCATGTTTGGTGTCTGGAGCTTCCTGCGCCAGTTCATGTACACCAAGTTCATTGTGGTGGTCGATGAAGATGTCGATATCCGCGACTGGAAAGAGGTGATCTGGGCGATTACGACGCGGGTCGATCCGATACGCGATACCACCATGGTCGACAACACACCGATTGATTATCTCGACTTCGCCTCACCGGTCAGCGGTCTGGGCAGCAAGATGGGTATTGACGCCACGAATAAATGGCCTGGTGAGACCTCGCGTGAGTGGGGCAAAACCATCGCGATGGATGATGACGTCAAGCGCAGGATCGATACTGTGTGGGAGTCGCTGGGGTTTTGAGTTAGACTCCACAGCGGCGGGCCCCTGCGCATTGTGGCGTGGTCAACCTGGTCAGGTCGGGAACGAAGCAGCCACAGCCATTTACCGCAAGTGCCGCAGACAAGGCTCGCCTCTACCCCAAATTCGCCGTCGAAGGCTTATCTAGTCTCACTCGCGGGAAGTGCGTGTTGGGTCGGGTAAAATCCTACTCCCAATACCGTCACTCTCAACGGACATGTCCTACCAGGTACTTGCCCGAAAATACCGTCCCAAAAACTTCGATAGCCTGGTCGGGCAGGAGCATGTCGTGCGCGCGCTCACGCATGCGCTGGAGCAAAAGCGCTTGCACCATGCTTATCTGTTCACCGGTACGCGCGGTGTGGGTAAAACCACGCTATCGCGCATTCTCGCCAAAGCACTCAATTGTCAGGGCGCTGACGGTAGCGGCGACATCACCGCGCACCCGTGTGGCGTGTGCGAGGCTTGTGTGGCGATCGATGCGGGCCGCTTTGTTGATTACATCGAGATGGACGCGGCATCGAATCGAGGCGTCGATGAAATGGCGCAACTGCTCGAGCAGGCGGTGTACGCACCGTCCAATGCGCGCTTCAAGGTCTACATGATTGATGAAGTCCACATGCTGACCAATCATGCGTTCAACGCCATGCTCAAGACGCTGGAAGAACCGCCGCCACACATTAAATTCATACTTGCCACGACTGATCCGCAGAAAATCCCGGTCACGGTACTGTCGCGCTGCATGCAGTTCAACCTGAAGCAGATGCCTCCTAGCCAGATTGTCGGTCATCTGGAAAATATTCTTGGTCAAGAAGGCATCAGTTTTGATGCGCCGGCATTGCGGCTACTCGCGCAAGGTGCGCAGGGTTCGATGCGCGACGCCTTGTCATTGACCGATCAAGCCATCGCCTATGCCGCTGGCAAAGTGAGCCTTGATGCGGTGCAGGGTATGCTGGGCGCGCTTGATCAAGCCTATCTAGTGCGCATGCTGGACGCTTTAGCAGCGCGTGACGCCAAAACACTGCTTGATATCGCCGATGAGATGGCGGCGCGCAGTCTCTCCTGGAGCGGTGCCCTGCAGGACCTAGGCACGCTACTCAATCGCATCGCGATTGCGCAGACCGTGCCCTCTGCCGTGCCAGACGATCTACCCGAGCGCGACGATATTGTTCGACTCGCGCCCATGTTTTCACCCGAAGATGTACAGCTCTACTATCAGATTGTGGTGCACGGCCGGCATGAGCTTGGATTAGCGCCAGACGAGTACTCGGGCTTTACCATGACGCTATTGCGTATGCTGGCATTCGTACCTATCGATGGCGGCGGCATTACAGTAGCAGCGCCATCGGCCGCGCGCGCTGCTTCATCTGCTACCGCTGCTTCATCTGCCGCTTCATCCGCTGCGGCTTCTGCTGCTGCTTCGCGTTCAGCCAGCGCGCCTGCCATCACAACAGCACCACCAAGTACTGCTGCTGCAAGCACAAGCACTGAGAAACCCGCGAGTCGTGCGATGGCAGCACTCGCCGCTGCTCGTGCCAGCAAGATATTGACGCCAGCCCCCTCAGTACAAGCCGCTAAAGCGCTCGAGACAGCAGCGCCACTCGTAGCGGTATCCGCAAACTCTGTAAGCGCACCGGTACCGACTGCGGCTGCCACGATAAGCACAGACGCACATGCAGACACACCCGCTAGATCAACCGCGACGGTAACCGCGAACGCAAGCGGGTTAGATTGGCCGGTACTGGTGAAACAACTTGGCGTCCGCGGCGTTGCACGCCAATTGGCGATGCAAAGTGAATTGCTAACGTATGAAGATAATGGCCAAGCAATCAGTCTCCGCATACGGGTGCCGGTGGATACCCTGCTATCGGCGGGTAGCAAAGAGAAGCTAACGACGGCGCTGTCCGAGCATCTCGGCAAGAACGTGCAATTGGATACCGAGATCGGCGCAACCACGGTCACTGCGCACGCCGCTGATGTGGCTGAAGATGCCCAGCGCCAGCGTCAGGCCGAGCAGACATTGCAGGAAGACCCGTTCGTACAGACACTGATGCGTGAATTCGGCGCCACCATCGTGCCGGGCTCGGTACGTCCGCTGTGATGCAGTTCACGGGATCATCCTTCAACAAACCACATTCTTACTCCAGGAGCGCGAGATGATGAAAGGCCAACTGGCCGGCCTGATGAAGCAGGCGCAGGCAATGCAAGACAACATGAAAAAAATGCAGGACCAGCTCGCCAGTGTCGAGGTCGAAGGTCAAGCGGGTGCCGGTCTGGTAAAAGTCGTGATGACATGCAAGAACGATGTCAAGCGCGTGACCATCGACCCATCGCTGCTGGGTGATGACAAAGATATGCTGGAAGACTTGGTCGCCGCCGCATTTAACGACGCAGTACGCAAGGCCGAGGCAACCTCGCAAGAAAAAATGGCTGGCCTGACCGCTGGCCTGCCGCTGCCGCCAGGATTCAAGCTACCGTTCTGACACTGGCACTCATCGCGACGTGAAAACACCGTCCAGCCTCGAGATGCTGACCGAGGCCTTGCGCCGCTTGCCCGGCGTTGGCCCGAAATCTGCGCAGCGCATGGCTTATCACCTGATGCAGCATGATCGTGACGGTGCGGTGCAGATTGCCCGCGCGATGTCGCATGCGATTGAACGCCTCCGGCACTGCGCACGCTGCCACACCTTCACCGAGCATGAGCAGTGTGACACCTGCCGCGACGGTACGCGTGATGCAACCATGCTCTGTGTGGTTGAGACACCCGCCGATCAGATGATGATCGAGCAAACGCTGACTTACAAAGGTTTGTATTTTGTATTGATGGGTCACCTGTCACCGCTGGATGGTATTGGTCCGAAAGACCTGCAGCTGGAAAAACTTATCTCTCGCGCGACCGATGGTGTCGTCAGCGAGGTCGTGCTCGCCACCAATTTCACTAACGAAGGTGAAGCGACAGCACACTACATCAGCGAAACACTCAAATCACGCGGCTTGAAAGTCTCGCGACTGGCGCGTGGCGTACCGGTGGGTGGCGAGCTGGAATATGTCGATGCCGGCACCATCGCCCGCGCGATGCTGGACCGCCGCACGACCTGATCGAATTTCTTTCTTCGCTATGCAAGAAGATAAAAAACCAACGGGCCCGCTGGCGGGAATCAAAGTACTCGAATTAGGTACCTTGATTGCCGGCCCTTTCTGCGCTCGCATGCTTGGCGAGTTTGGTGCTGACGTCATCAAGATTGAATCTCCGCAAGGCGGCGACCCAATTCGCCAGTGGCGCGTGCTGAAAGATGGCAATTCACTCTGGTGGTCGGTGCAAAGTCGCAATAAAAAAAGCATCACACTCAACATGAAAGACACACGCGCGCAGGACATCGCGCGTCGTCTCGCGCTTGACGCTGACATCGTCATCGAAAACTACCGCCCCGGTGTACTAGAGAAGTGGAATCTGGGCTATGAGCAGTTACGGGCGATTAACCCGGCATTGATCATGGTGCGGCTGTCCGGCTACGGCCAGACCGGGCCGATGCGGGATGCGCCGGGCTTCGGTGCGATCGGTGAATCCATGGGTGGCATTCGATATGTCTCAGGCCACCCGGATCGTCCACCGGTACGTATTGGTATTTCAATTGGTGATTCAATTGCCTCGCTGCATGGCGCGATGGGTGCGTTAATGGCGCTGCGTCATCGCGATGTGACCGGTGGCCGCTGGAACGGTCAAACCGGTGAGGCATGCAAGGCAGGGCAGGGCCAGATGGTGGATGTTGCGCTCTATGAGGCGGTGTTCAACATGATGGAGTCGCTGGTGCCCGAGTACGACCACGCCGGCGTTGTGCGTGAACGTACCGGTGGTGCCTTGCCCGGCATCGTACCTTCCAATACCTACACCACAGCCGATGGCGAGAATATTGTCATCGCTGGCAATGGCGACGCCATCTTCAAGCGACTGATGAGCGCGATTGGCCGTGACGACATGGCGAATGACCCGCAGCTCGCCAACAATGCGGGACGCGTTCCCCGCACGCAAGCAATTGATGATGCGATTCAGGCCTGGTGCAGTGGTCAGCGCATCGATACCGCATTGGCTGTGCTACAGGCAGCGGATGTGCCGGTATCCAAAATCTATTCGGTAAGTGACATGATGCAAGACCCGCAGTTTCTTGCGCGTCAGATGTTCGAGCAGCATCTGTTCAACGATGGCACACCGGTCAAGCTGCCGGCAGTCACGCCCAAGCTGTCCGAAACGCCCGGCGGCACACGCTGGATCGGGCCGGCGTTGGGTGAGCATACGGAAGAAGTACTACAGGCCCTGGGCTACTCTGCCAGCGAGATTGTGGGCTTGCGACATGACGGTGTTCTATGACCTAGCACTCACTTTGCTGAGTTGCTGAATCACCCATGTGAGCTGTGCTCGGTTCGCTGCAGGATAGTACCCCGCTTGTTTGTCGCCAAAAAATCACCGTTTTCTCGCATCCCCTAGTACATCGCAGCGCTTATGGCGCTTTGTCTGTCGCGGAACTGTCGTAGTAGTGGCGGAACTGATTTTGAGCCATCAAAGTTGGTGCGCAGTTCTAACAACGCGACAGAGAGTAATCATGGGTGATACGAAATCAGTAGGCGCAAATCGAGAGAGCGCTGGCGTATATAGGGACTCCTTTAGCGACCAGTTCGATGAGCGTCCCGATAATGGTGATATCGATGGGGCGCTTTATGAAAAGCCTTCGTTCTTAAATCGAGTCGGCAAGTGGTTTAACCATGTGGGCATACAGTTCAAAGCGTTTTTCGATGGTTTAGGCGAAGGTATCACCTCGGCATGGACGGCCGTCAAGCGCGCATTCGGCTCCGAAGATCAGGCTCAGCAGGCAGTGCGCAATATCAACCATCCCATCACCGCTGAAGCTGGGAAAACGTTCCAGTCCCGCGAGAGTCTTGTCAGCACCAATAGGTTGGATATCACATCTTCAATCGATCCCAGCCAGAGTGCGCTTGTTCCTATCGCTACCGATCCAGAAGCTGTTTTGGAAGGTGCTAGCTCCGAAGCCTCCTTACAGGCCTTACAGAACGCTACCGAGGCAGCAGCTCCTTCGGAGAGCACTAACCCTGACACTACCTTACAGACCTCACAGAGCACGACAGTCGCAACACCTATCCATAGTCCTACTTCTGCGTCGGTGGAATTGGCTGACGAATTTGCCTTTGATTTGTTTGTGGCTGAATTCAAGGAGGCGCGACGTGAGGGGAGAGAATTTTCCGGAGCGGGGCGACAGCAATTCGAGGACGCAGCAAAAAGGCATGCGCAGAAACTATACGACACCGAGGTGAAGCGTCTAAATGACTTGGGTGACCAACCGGGCGACTACGCACTGGGAGCCGATCAGGCGCTGGCGATTGAGGTGGCATCGGCCCTACTGCACAAGCCCCTTCCTCATCAGAAGCTGCTCGACCTTACCGGACAGGCCTCGGTGCCGCCCTATTCACAAAAGGACGAGGAATGTTTCAATGCGTGGGTAGAGTGGCACTTAACGAAGATTCTCCCGGGTGGCAAAGCCATCGATCTGGAAGGAGCTGTCCGATACGCCATTGAATTCATCGCGAAAAATGCATCTGATGCAGTAAGTGCTAAACGTCCTGATATCTCGCGTCGGCTGGAGCAGGCCTATGAATTGATACAGAATCGGAAACTAGATGCAACACAGATGGATGCGCAGGTCATGCGCTCATTGATGGCGGAGTCAAGGGCGGCTCTGAGCCGGGTTCCGCTACCTGCGTTTCCCACTGGGGTGACAACGCTAGCGCTGCAGCCCATTAACGGTGGCATACAAGGATTCGCAATCAAGGCAATGATAAAGGCATCCAGAGACTATTTTTCCGCGATCAGAGAAGCAGAGGAGCCTAGCGAAAGCAATAAAGCGCAAGCCATTCTGTTTGCGACTTTATGGAAAGCAGGAAAATCTGATTCAAAAACCCTCGCAGAAATGAAAACGTGGGATTTTTTTGGTCAGCTTGATCAGTTGCTGGATGTGGAAAAAATCAAGAACGATTTCAAGTAGCCCACGGTGACCTTTAGCCTTGTGCGGCGGCCACCAGTTTTTCCAGCTTCACCGAGTCCGCGCAAAACAGCCGTATACCTTCGGCCAGCTTCTCGGTTGCCATGGCATCTTCGTTTAGCGCGAGCCTGAACGATTTTTCATCAAGGCTGATCTTCTGTACATCAGCCGCTGATGCCTGCTCTGAAGATAGCTTGCGCTGCACCGGCGCTTGGGTGTCATTGAGCGTTTGCAGCAATTCCGGGCTGATGGTCAGCAGGTCGCAACCAGCGAGTTCAAGAATTTGCGAGGTATTTCTAAAGCTCGCGCCCATCACTTCGGTGCTGTAGCCGAATTTCTTATAGTAGGTGTAGATGCGCTGTACCGACTGCACGCCGGGGTCATCTGCGCCACTAAAGTCGGTGCCTGAGGCTTTTTTATACCAATCATAGATACGGCCAACAAAAGGCGAGATCAGCTGCGCGCCGGCTTCTGCACAGGCGATGGCTTGCGGTAGCGAGAACAGCAGCGTCATATTGCAGCGTATACCTTCTTGCTGTAGTACTCTCGCTGCGCAGATGCCTTCCCATGTCGAGGCAATCTTGATAAGTACCCGCTCTCTCGATATGCCTGCCGCTTCGTATAAGGCGATCAGTTGCCGCGCTTTAGTGATCGTACCTTCCGTATCGAACGACAGACGAGCGTCGGTTTCAGTCGAGACCCGGCCCGGAATGATGGCGAGAATCTTCAAGCCAAAAGCAATTAACAGATGATCAATGATGGTGCTCGTTGATGCACCACGATGCGCTTGCACGGTCTGTTCCAGCAGCGGCCGGTACTCGGGTTTTTGAACCGCCTTCAGGATGAGTGAGGGGTTGGTGGTTGCATCTTGTGGCTGAAAGGTTTGCATCGCATGAAAGTCACCGGTATCTGCGACGACCGTGGTGTACTGCTTGAGTTGTTCGAGTTGATTCATGAGTGGCGGCAAGAGAGCAAAGAGGGTCAGTTACTTAAGGATGGCGCATTGTACCGAAGGGAGCGATGGCAGCAGCTTTGTGGCTTACTTTAAGGCGGCACGCGCGCGCGTGATCAGCGCATGGGTTGAGCTGTCATGGGCTCCTTTAGCGTCTGCGCCTTCAAGCTCCGCCAAGATACGTAGTGCCAGGGTCTTGCCCAGCTCCACGCCCCACTGATCAAAACTATTGATATCCCACAGCGCGCCGAGCACAAGCGTCTTGTGTTCGTAGAGCGCGATCAATGCACCAAGCGAAGCGGGTGTCAGCTGATCCATCAGCAGCATATTGCTCGGTCGATTGCCAGGAAAAACACGGTGCGGTGGAAGTGAAGCATCCTGCATACCGTTCATTAATGCTTCGGCCTGGGCAAAGCAATTCGCGAGTAGCGCGCGCTGTTGGTCGATAAGGTCGTGTTCTGGTTTAAGCGCAGCAATGAAATCCACCGGAATCAGATCGCTGCCTTGATGCAGCATCTGGAAATAAGCGTGCTGATTATTGGTACCCGCACTTCCCCAAATCACGGAGGCGGTTTTCATCGACATGGGCTTGCCATCCCGTGTAACGCGCTTGCCGTTGCTCTCCATTTCAAGCTGTTGCAGGTAGGCGGGGAAGTGACGCAGATCTTCGTGGTAAGGCGCGATCAGCTGCGAGTGTGTGTCAAAACACTCCCGGTACCAAAATGCGAGTAAAGCCAGTATTACGGGCATATTCGCGTTCAATGGGGCATGCCGGAAGTGTTCATCCATCGCATGGCCGCCAGATAAAAACTCGCGGAAGTGATCAATGCCGATGGCTAGCAGCAGCGACAGCCCGATCGATGACCAGATCGAGAAGCGCCCGCCCACCCAATCGCGGAAGGGAAACATATTGTCGGCGGCGATGCCGAAGGCGGTGACGGCCGAGGTGTTGGTCGATACCGCAACAAAATGGGCGGCTAAATCTTTTTCTTTGCCATGCCTTAAAAACCAGCGCCGCGCTGCGTGCGCGTTCAGCATGGTTTCCTGGGTGGTGAAGGATTTTGACGCGACGATAAACAGCGTGGTGGCCGGGTCAAGGTCGGCAAGTGTGGCGACAGTCGCGTGACCATCCACATTCGATAAAAAATGAAACCGCAACTGCGGATGTTCGTAAGCACGTAGCGCTGCAACCGTCATCATGGG
>JAIXQV010000148.1 GCA_027485535.1 Oxalobacteraceae bacterium
AAAACCGGCGGGTCATTGCACCCCGCCGGTACAATAGCGGCTGATTCATTCCTACCAAGTGTCGTGACCGATAAAGCAAGCCTGCCGCCGCGCCGTGTTTCCGTTGCGCCCATGATGGACTGGACCGATCGTCACTGTCGGTATTTCCATCGCCAGATCACTCGCCATACTTGGCTGTACACCGAGATGGTCACCACCGGATCGGTGATCTACGGTGACGCAGCGCGTCAGCTCGACTTCAATCAGGAAGAGCAACCGGTGGCACTTCAGCTAGGTGGTAGTGATCCCGGCGATCTCGCGAAATGCGCCAAGCTCGGGCAGCAATGGGGCTATGACGAAGTTAACCTCAATTGCGGCTGCCCATCCGAGCGGGTCGTGCGTGGTGCATTTGGTGCTTGTTTAATGGCCGAGCCTAAACTGGTCGCGGATTGTGTCAAGGCGATGTGCGATGCTACGGATATTGACGTCAGCGTTAAGCACCGCATCGGTATTGATGACGTTGACAGCTACGGCTTCGTGCGTGATTTTGTGGGAACCGTTGCCGAGGCTGGCTGCAAGATCTTTATAGTCCACGCGCGTAATGCAATCCTGAAAGGGCTTTCGCCAAAAGAGAATCGCGAAATCCCGCCACTGAAGTACGATTTTGTTTACCAATTGAAGCGAGATTTTCCAGAGCTCGAGATCATTATCAATGGTGGTATTCGTACGGTAGAAGAAATCGACGAACATCTCAAACATCTCGACGGTGTGATGATTGGTCGTGAGGCTTACCATAACCCTTGGCTACTGTCGGTGTTTGATGAACGCTACCATGGTGACGCTCCGCAGCCCAAATCGCGTTTGCAGGTGGTTGAATCGATGTTGCCTTATATCGAGGCGCAAGTGGCGACCGGTGGCCCACGCATGAACTCTATCGTGCGGCACATGCTTGGCCTGATGGGTGGCTTGCGTGGCGCCCGCCTGTTTCGTCAGCAGATGTCTGATGCGAAAGTCCTGGCCTGTGGTGATGCAGGCTTGCTGTTAAAAGCTGCGCAGGCAATAGAACTTGCTTAGATGGTCGTGAGGTGCTGCTGCGGCGCTTGCCAGCCCTGCGCTAACACTTGCTCGTTTTGCTCTAATTCAAATACATGTTTTGAAGTGTAGCGTTAGCGGCATAGCCCTCGTGATCTTCAACGTCTTATCGTCCCCACCATTGATGCTCGCCAAATCCACGCGAGGATTTGGTATTTGCGTACTCCAAGCGATCAACCCATGACAGCAAGGAGACTCCCCCATGAGCACGATTCAAATCGAAACAGGCAGAGCGACTTCGAACCGTAGCGCGACGGTGTCAGAGTCAATTTTCAAGCGGCCACTGTTATCTTCAATTCGATGGAGTGCGGTGATTGCCGGTGTTGCAGTCGGCATATCGGTACAACTGCTACTGACTCTGCTTGGTATTGCCAGCGGCTTATCCATGACCAGTGTGCAGGAAGGTGAAGTGCCTGGTGCGGCAACTTTGATCTGGGCCGGCATCGCATTGCTGCTATCAGGATTCGTTGGTGCTTATGTGACCGGCTACATGTGCGGGCTGAAGCGTCGAACGGACGGCATGTTGCATGGTGTGGTGTCATGGTCGGTTACCACCCTGCTGTTCGTGATGTTGGCAACATCAGCAGGCGGCTCGCTGTTGTCTGGTGTGTTCTCTGGTGTTGGCTCTACATCGAATGCGATCGCGCAAGGTGGGACGGCAGGCGTGCTACGCGCACTGATCAATAACGAGATTGGGGGTGAGGTGAGTAATGAATCAATCCGTACGCTACAGCAGCAGCTTGCTAACGGACAGCGCGATCAGGCGATCGATTATATGGGCACCAACTTGGGCCTGAGGCGCGATCGGGCTTCGGCGATTGTTGATCAGACCTTTATCCTTTCCGGCTCGCCGGAGCGAGCATCAGTACAGGGTAGAGAGGCGGCCGACCGCGCGATCAGGAATGCAAGCCTTGCGGCATGGCTCGTTTTCGTGGCAGTTGTCCTATCGCTGGTGCTATCGCTGGTCGGTGGGGCGCTCGGCACCATGACGGCTAAGCGCTCGGTCTGGAGCGAGGAGGGCGGCACCAGTCATGGTGGCGTGCTGGTCGAGTCCGGAGGCGTATAAGTCAGCGTACGAATTCCTTGAGCAAGGAGCGGCATGCTAAGATCAGGCGTCGAAATCATCTTCGCAAACTAACAATAAAAGGAGACGCCATTGAATATTCGGAAGCTTTCGCTCGCCGTTGCGCTTGCCTACACAATCACCCCTACTGCCTTCGCACAGATATCGAACGATACGGTGAAGATCGGGTTCATTACCGATATGTCGGGGATTTACGCTGACGTTGACGGACCCGCCGGTGCCGATGCCATAAAAATGGCGATCGCAGATTTTGGTGGCACGCTTAACGGTAAGAAAATCGAGCTGGTGACTGCAGATCACCAAAACAAAGCAGATATCGCAGCCTCGCGTGCGCGCGAGTGGTTCGACCAGCAAGGTCTGGACATGTTGATTGGTGGCTCCAATTCGGCAACTAATTTGGCGATGGCGAAGGTCGCTGCCGAAAAGAAAAAACCTTTCATCTCGATTGGTGCCGGTACCTCACGCCTGACCAACGAGGAATGTACGCCTTACACCATTCACTACGCCTACGATACGGCGTCGATGGCCCGCGGCACCGCAGCAGCGCTGACTAAAGAAGGTCATAAGGATTGGTTTTTCCTGACGGCAGATTATGTATTCGGTATGTCGCTCGAAGGCGATGCCACACAAGTCGTCAAGTCGAATGGCGGCCGGGTTGTCGGCTCAGTGCGTCATCCGCTCGCAGTTTCGGATTTTTCCTCGTTCTTATTGCAGGCCCAAACTTCCAAAGCGCAGGTACTCGGTTTGGCGAATGCTGGTGGCGATACTGTCAACTCGGTCAAGGCAGCTCATGAATTCGGCATCGATAAGAAGATGAAGATTACTGGCTTGCTGACGTTCGTGAATGATGTGCATGCGATCGGTTTAGAGATTGCACAGGGTATGTATCTGACCGATGGCTGGTACTGGGATACCAATGATGAAACCCGCGCTTGGGCGAAGAAGTTCATGGCGCGCAACAAGAAAGCGCCGTCCATGCTGCATGCAGCAGACTACTCGGCAACGACGTTCTATTTGAATGCCGTCAAAGCCTTGGGTAGCGACGATGGTGACAAGGTGATGGCGAAAATGAAGTCCACCAAAATCAATGATATGTTTGCCAAGAACGGTGAGGTACGGCCGGATGGTCGTATGGTGCATGACATGAAGCTGATGCAGGTAAAGTCGCCCGCCGAGTCGAAGTATCCTTGGGACTATTACAAGGTGCTGCAGGTGATTCCGCGTGATCAGGCATTCATCACCAAGGCCGAGACCAAGTGCACCCTCTGGAAGTAATGGCGACGACTTAAGCCAAGAACGGCGCGTTATCGCGCCGTTTTTCTTGACCCCACCGACCGTCTCAAATCTGCTGGAAAGTTACTCTGAAGAAACAAAGGCGCTCACCGCCAAGTTCTAAAAATTCCCCTGAAGAAACAACGGTGTGCCCCGGCAAGTGCTCGGCTTGCGATCGTGTTGATCATCACACTCGGCCACTGTGCTTGGCCGCCGCGCTTAGTCACCGCGCTTGGCATACTTACCCTGCATCATTACTCCCCTCGCTGAAATAAGTTTCCCTGTGGCAATTTTGAAATCTCTCGACTTCCTTGCATAATGGAAATCTTTCATCGCACCAAAAACCGATTATCGGCCGCTTGTTTTTGGCGCCTTAGCGACGGTTTGTTTCCTTATGCAAATTTGGCTTCGTCACGCAGAAAAAGGAGCACGACGGACAAATCTGAAAGTTGGATTTGTCTGGACTAGTGCCTGCCTGCTTCTGATCGGCCTAGTCTGGCTTGCAGCAACGATCAAGATCGAGAGCGATGAGCAGCACCTGGTCG
>JAIXQV010000070.1 GCA_027485535.1 Oxalobacteraceae bacterium
GAGCAATATCGACAACTCGTTCGTCAATTTTTCTTTAACCGCTTCTCTCGCTTCATTCCTTCGTCGTTCTGGCGCGCCCGCATCAAAAAAGTCGACGACTCCATAAATCATTCTCTCTAGAGCGTTGGCCTCTCGTACATCGCCTGACCAACTAACGACAAGTTGGATATCTTCTTCTTGCGATGAATCTCTAATTAGCTCTGCCGCCTGAATCGAGGTTTGTGATGTTATTCGGTTCATTGATTGATAAGTGAAATGATCTTTTGGTCTAAGCAAAATCCAGTGCCATAGGAAGTCGATAAAGGTTTATCCCGAGTTACTGGACATCAGCGGATTAACTGCTTCACCGCATCGCGGGTCGGTACCGCCTAAAGCTCTGGCGCTTGCTGCCGGACCGAGCCTTCCAGTAACTCGATAGTGCCGTTGTCATCCGTCACCAACCCCATCTGGTTGCGCTCAGCGCCCACATCGAGAGTGCTGCGTCCACCTTTGGGTGCTCGGGTAGAGGTTTCATCCGCAGGCACTTTCTGGAATGGAAATTCTTTGCCTATGTGTAGCGATAAACGGACGGATGTTCCTAAATTCGCACCCGTTCGCCCAATTCCGGGCACAAGCAACACAAATTCCGTCATCGCAAGCCACACGCTACAATGTCGGACTTTTCAAAAAGTTTCAGTTCAGAAATCGGGCCCGCCAGCGGTGGCCTGTAACAATGACCTGCAGGAGTTTCATTGAATTCTTATCCCCATCCGATCATTGCCCGCGAGGGCTGGCCTTTTCTCTTGCTCGCCATCGTAGCGGCGGCGGTTGCCACTGCTTTACTCGGTGCCTGGTCCTGGCCGTTCTGGCTGATCGCGCTGTTCGTGCTGCAGTTTTTCCGCGATCCGCCGCGCATGGTTCCGCAGCAGGCAAATGCGGTGCTGTCGCCGGCCGATGGCCGTATTGTGGTGGTTGAGAAGGCGCACGACCCTTACGCCGGCCGCGAGGCGCTGAAGATCAGTGTGTTCATGAATGTTTTTAATGTGCATTCGAACCGCTCGCCGGTCGACGGCACCATCACCAAGGTTGAGTATTTCCCCGGCAAGTTTGTGAATGCTGATCTTGATAAAGCCTCGACAGAGAACGAACGCAATGCTGTCGTCGTCTCAGCGGATAGTGGTGCGGTGGTGACGTTCGTACAGGTGGCTGGTCTGATCGCGCGCCGCATTCTTTGCTACGTTGCGGTGGGTGATCGTCTTGCACGTGGGCAGCGCTACGGCTTTATCCGTTTCGGTTCGCGTGTGGATGTGTATCTGCCGCTGAGTGCGCGTCCTAATGTGGCAGTCGGCGACAAGGTGTGGGCGACCGAGACCGTTCTGGCCGAGCTGTGATTTAAGCGAGGCGGCATGCGCATCTTCAACCCCCGTAAACAGAAGCTGAAGGCAGCATCAGCCAAGCCAGGCTTGGCGAAGCCGTTTCGGCTGAATCGCCTCGCATCGCGCCGCGTGAATGACGAAGGCGAACCAGCCGTTGGTCGTTTGCGTAGTCGTGGCATTTACCTGTTGCCTAACGCCTTCACGACGGCTGCATTATTCTGCGGTTTTTATGCCATTGTTATGGCGATGAATAGCCAGTTCTACAACGCCGCAGTAGCGATTTTTGCGGCGATGGTGCTGGATGCCACCGATGGTCGCGTGGCTCGTCTGACCAATACCCAAAGCGAGTTCGGTGCGCAGTACGACAGTTTGTCGGACATGGTCTCCTTTGGTGCCGCACCTGCACTGATCGTCTATGAATGGGCGCTACGCGGTATGGGTAAGTTGGGGTGGCTGGCAGCGTTTGTGTACTGCGCCGGTGCCGCGTTACGACTAGCACGGTTCAACACCAATATTACCGTGGTCGATAAGCGTTTCTTTCAGGGTCTGCCAAGTCCTGCAGCGGCCGCGCTGGTGGCGGGCTTCATCTGGTTGATGGACGACCTGCGGATTGGCGGCGCAGACTTCAGCTGGCTGGCTTGGATCATTACGGTCTATGCCGGCCTGACGATGGTCACCAATGCGCCGTTTTACAGTTTCAAGGACGTCAACTTCAAGAAGTCGGTCCCGTTTATTGCGATCTTTTTGATCGTGCTGATTTTTGTGGCGGTCTCGAGCGACCCGCCGAAGGTGCTGTTCGGACTGTTCGTGGTGTACGGCTTATCTGGTTATGCGGTGGCGCTCTGGTTCTGGGCCAAGGGGAATCCGGTCAGTCTGGTGCAGACCAGCTCCGAGCCGGGTGACGAGAAATAGCGCGGCCGGCTATCGGCGCGATAGAAATCTCGTGGTTGCACTTTGCGGCATTCCCCCGTATTCTTGCCCACATGTTAAGCGCAACCCGTCAGCCCCTGTTGCTTTCTCTTGGCAGCCCGTCCGGCCTGCTACTGCTGTACCTACTGCGCTAAGGCGCAGACACTCTCTTACCCCCAACCTGAGCTTTGCCCGGCCCGCGCAACAAATGCGAGGGCAGGCGAAAATATGCCTAACCCACTGATTCAATATCCCGGGAGCCCAAGATGCCCGATTCGAACAAACTGATTATTTTTGATACCACCTTGCGCGATGGCGAGCAGTCGCCTGGCGCGTCAATGACACGTGAGGAGAAAATCCGTATTGCGCGTCAGTTGGAGCGTCTCAAGGTCGACGTCATCGAAGCCGGCTTCGCGGCTTCGTCACCCGGTGACTTTGAGGCGATCAAGACGATCGCGGGCATCGTCAAGGAATCGGTCGTCTGCTCGCTGTCGCGGGCGAATGACCGCGATATCGCGCGCGCTGCCGAGGCGCTCGAGCCCGCAGCAAGAAAGCGTATCCACACCTTCATCGCGACCTCACCGCTGCATATGGAAAAGAAGCTGCGTATGACGCCCGACCAGGTGTATGAGCAGGCGAAACTTGCGGTGCGGTATGCGCGCCAGTTCACCGATGATGTTGAGTTTTCGACTGAGGACGGCAGCCGTTCCGAAGTCGATTTCATGTGCCGCGTGATTGAGGCGGTCATCAAGGAGGGCGCAACCACCATCAACATCCCAGATACCGTTGGCTTCGGTGTGCCGGAGCTGTACGGTGAAATGATCCGCACCCTGCGCGAGCGCATCCCGAACTCGGACAAGGCAGTTTGGTCGGTGCACTGCCATAACGACCTCGGTATGGCCGTTGCCAACTCGCTGGCCGGTGTCATGATCGGCGGTGCCCGCCAAGTCGAATGCACCATCAACGGACTGGGTGAGCGCGCAGGCAACACCGCGCTAGAAGAGATCGTGATGGCGGTGCGCACTCGTCGCCCTTACTTCAATCTCGATTGCGCCATCGATACCACGCAAATCGTGCCAACCTCGAAACTGGTGTCGCAAATCACAGGTTTCGCGGTGCAGCCGAACAAGGCGGTGGTAGGCGCTAATGCATTTGCGCATGCATCTGGTATTCACCAAGACGGCATCCTCAAGGCGCGTGATACCTACGAGATTATGCGTGCTGAAGACGTGGGCTGGAGCGCGAACAAGATTGTGCTTGGCAAGCTCTCCGGTCGTAATGCATTCAAGCAGCGTCTTGAAGAGCTCGGCATCGCGCTGGATTCAGAAGCCGAAGTCAACGCCGCTTTTGCACGTTTCAAAGAGCTGGCTGATCGAAAGTCCGAGATCTTCGATGAAGACATCATGGCGCTGGTCTCCGACGAGCAGAGCTCGCATGACCAGGAGTTCTATCAGTTCGTGTCCTTGTCGCAGCATTCAGAAACCGGCGAGAAGCCCAGCGCCAAGGTGGTGTTCGCCGCTGACGGCAAAGAGGTGAAGTGCGAGGGGGAGGGCAATGGTCCGGTCGACGCCATCGTTAACGCGATTGAGTCCCATACCGCCAGTGGCGCCGAGCTGCTGCTGTTCTCCGTCAATGCGATTACCACCGGCACGCAGTCGCAGGGTGAGGTGACCATGCGGCTATCGAAAAGCGGCCGGATTGTGAACGGTGTTGGCGCTGATCTGGATATCGTGGTGGCCTCGGCCAAGGCCTACCTGGCGGCATTAAATAAATTGCAATCCAAGAACGAGAAGCTCAACCCGCAGCTATAAGCCCGGAGGTGGTATTGGTGGGTTGTGCCGGGATGTCGGATTCGAGGGCAATTTCGGCTATAATGCCGGCTTGGCCGAAATCGGTCATGTTATCAATGTTGTCACGGTTTCAGGGGTTGCGACTCCGAAATCCGCATGTGAAAGGTATTCATCATGGCAGTTACCAAAGAAGGTAAAGCAGCGGTTATCGCTGCGAATGCTCGGGGTCAAAACGACACCGGGTCTCCCGAGGTGCAGGTTGCGTTACTGACTGCACGCATCAACGAACTGAATGGCCATTTTAAGGCCCACGCCAAGGATCATCATTCGCGTCGTGGTCTGATCATGATGGTCAATCGTCGTAAGAGCTTGCTAGCTTATTTGAAGCGCAAGGACACGGATCGTTACCGTGCCCTGATCGAAAAACTGGGTCTGCGCAAGTAAGCCATTGCACCAGCGATTTATCCGCGAATGCCTGTATCAGCCAACTGATGCGGGCATTTTGCGTTTTTGAAGCCTGCTTGATTTTGCAGGTACGGTAACCAGAAAGTTGTGCGATGGGCTGGCAATGCCCGTCGGTGGTGAGGTGAACGACAGCGCCTGAAACTCTGTCGGCAAAAAATGAAAGGATGGACCCAATGTTTAACAAAGTCACAAAGAGCTTCCAATATGGCCAGCACACGGTAACGCTGGAAACCGGCGAGATCGCTCGCCAAGCCTCAGGTGCCGTCATGGTGACGGTTGACGATACCGTTGTACTCGCGACCGTGGTCGCCCGTAAAGAAGCCAAACCCGGCCAAGATTTTTTCCCGCTGACTGTCGACTATGTCGAAAAAACCTATGCTGCCGGACGTATTCCCGGTGGTTTCTTCAAGCGCGAAGGACGCCCGTCCGAGAAAGAGACGCTCACGTCGCGATTGATCGATCGTCCGATCCGCCCGCTGTTCCCTGAGGGTTACCTGAATGAAGTTCAGGTCATCATTCATGTGCTGTCGGTGAATCCAGAGATCGACCCTGATATTCCTTCGATGATCGGTGCTTCGGCCGCGCTGTGCGTGGCGGGTATTCCGTTTAATGGCCCGATCGGAGCCGCACGTGTTGCTTACATTGATGGCCAGTACGTATTGAATCCGACCGTCTCGCAGCTGCAGCAGTCGAAAATGGATTTAGTCGTTGCCGGTACTGAGGCTGCGGTGCTGATGGTGGAATCCGAAGCACAAGAACTATCCGAAGAGATCATGCTCGGTGCTGTTGTTTACGGCCATGAGCAGATGAAGGCAGTGATCGATGCGATCCACGATCTCGTACGCGATGGTGGCAAGCCAGAGGTGCCATGGTCCGCACCTGCGCAAAACGAGGCACTGATTGCGCGCGTCACCGCGCTGGCGGAAGAAAAGCTGCGTGATGCGTTCCGCACCAAAGAAAAGCAAGCACGTACCGACAAGCTGCGCACGATTCATTCGGAAGTTTCTGCCAAGCTGGCTGAGGAAGCCGCTGTGGCGGGTACGTCGGCGCCAGATTCTTCGGAAGTCGGCGACATCATGTTCGGTCTGGAGTCGAAGATTGTTCGCTCGCAGATTCTCGATGGCGAGCCACGTATCGATGGTCGCGATACGCGCACCGTACGTCCGATCTCGATTCGCAGCAGCGTACTGCCACGTACCCACGGTTCTGCCTTGTTCACGCGTGGCGAGACTCAGGCGTTGGTGGTGGCAACGCTGGGCACCGCGCGCGACGAGCAAAAGATTGATGCGCTGACCGGTGAGTACAGTGATCGCTTCATGCTTCACTACAACATGCC
>JAIXQV010000243.1 GCA_027485535.1 Oxalobacteraceae bacterium
ATTCAAGCTAACGGGGATGGTGCCTCGGGTCGGAATCGAACCGACACTCCTTTCGGAACCGGATTTTGAGTCCGGCGCGTCTACCAGTTCCACCACCGAGGCAGATGCACTCCGGACAAGCCGATAATGCGGCCCGGATTATCGCTGATTTGAGAGTCAGCGACAACCCGGGCGGGCCCATTCAGGGCAGAAGGCTTACTGCATGTGCTGTCCGCCGTTGATGGCAATGTTGGCCCCGGTCACAAACGCCGCCTCTTCCGAGGCGAGATAGGCCACTAGACCAGCGACCTCCTCTGGCTTGCCCAAGCGTCCCATAGGAATTTGCGGCAGGATTTTGGTCTCGAGCACTTCGGGAGCGATAGCGGTCACCATCTTGGTGCCGATATAGCCGGGAGAGATGGTGTTGACCGTGACGCCCTTGCGCGCTACCTCGTAGGCCAAGGCCTTGGAAAAACCATGCATGCCGGCTTTTGCAGCTGAGTAGTTGGTTTGTCCGAAAGCGCCTTTCTGGCCGTTGACGGACGAGATGTTGATGATGCGACCCCAACCGCGTTCAACCATGCCGTCGCAGACGGGCTTGGTCATGTTGAAGACCGAGTCAAGGTTGGTCTGCATCACCAGATCCCAATTCAACTTGTCCATTTTCTTGAAGGTCATGTCGCGCGTGATACCGGCGTTATTGACCAGCACATCGATCGGGCCCATGTCTTTCACGATCTGCGCCACGCACGCTTGCGCTGCGTCGTAATCTGCAACATCGCAGGGGTAGGCGCGGAAGTTATAGCCTTTCTCTTTCATCTCGGTCAGCCAAGCCTCGGCCTTGGTATTGCCGGGCGAGTAAGTGGTGGCTACCGCATAGCCCATGTTCGCCATTTTTATGCAAATTGCCTCGCCAAGGCCGCCCATACCACCGGTCACTAGGGTCACTCTGCTCATATTGTTCTCCCTTTACTTGTGATGCTTGTTTGCCGACAGATCAGCGCTCGATTGCTAATGCCACACCCATGCCACCGCCAATGCACAGGCTTGCTAACCCGCGCTTGGCATCGCGCCGGATCATTTCGTGAATCAGTGTTACCAGCACACGGCAGCCCGAAGCACCGATCGGATGGCCGATCGCAATAGCGCCACCATTGACATTGATCTTACTGGTATCCCAGCCCATTTCTTTATTGACCGCGATGGCTTGTGCTGCGAAAGCTTCGTTAATCTCCATCAGGTCAAGATCCTTGTGGGTCCAGCCCGCTTTTTGTAAACAGCGCTGACTGGCCGGCACTGGACCCATACCCATGATGGTCGGATCGAGGCCAGCGGATGCATAGGCCTTGATCTTCGCCAGTGGCTTGAGCCCGAGTTGCTGCGCCTTTTGTGCCGACATCATCATCACTGCAGCAGCGCCGTCATTCAGACCAGAGGCGTTACCCGCAGTGACGGTACCTTCTTTATTGAACGCGGGGCGCAAACTGGAGAGCGACTCCAGCGTCGTGCCGGGCTTGATGTACTCATCGCTATCAAACACGAGGGTACCTTTTTTACTGGCGATCTCGAGTGGCAGAATCTCGTCTTTGAACTTGCCTGCTTTTTGCGCGGCTTCTGCTTTGTTTTGAGACGCCATCGCGAATTCATCTTGTTCTACGCGCGACACATTGAATTTCTTGGCGACGTTTTCTGCGGTGATACCCATGTGGTACTGGTTGTAGACATCCCACAGGCCATCAACAATCATGGTGTCGACCAGTTTTGCGTCGCCCATGCGGAAGCCATCACGCGAATTGTTCAGTACGTGCGGCGAGGCGCTCATATTTTCCTGACCGCCGGCGATCACGATATCGGCATCACCACACAAAATGGCTTGTGCCGCCAGGTGGGTTGCTTTCAGGCCGCTACCGCATACTTTATTGATGGTCATGGCTGGCACCATGTCAGGTAAACCTGCTTTGATCACTGCTTGACGTGCGGCGTTTTGTCCGACACCTGCCGTTAACACCTGACCCATCAACACTTCACTAATCAGTGCCGGATCAATACCGGTCTTGGCGACCAAGCCTTTGATGACATGGGCGCCGAGTTCGGCTGCAGACAGCTTGGCAACCGTGCCGCCAAATTTTCCAACCGCAGTACGCGCGGCGGCGACGATAACAACTTCACTCATTATTGTTCTCCGTAGGGACCTTCGATGAAAAAAAACTGTGCCGACCGTGCTGATCGCACCTGACCGAAGCCATCGCAAAAAAGCGCTTCATGCTAGCAATCACGATCTGAAAAATTTTGACGAGGGTCAAGTTCATTCAACACTGCCCATCAATGCAGTGGCGCTGACCTTTGAGCAGGGTAGAAAACCGGGTTCAACCTTGGGCCGCCGTGACGCGACGCGGGCATCAATACCCTTGCTTGCGTGGAGGAGATTATATTTCAGTGAGATGCATTATTGCAGCGTAATTGCGCTGATTGCACATGCCTTAGTCGTGTTGCCGCTGTAGCAAGCGAACCGATAGCTGTTTGTTTGCTAATGCGCGGTGCAGAATCTTGTAAGTATCCAGATCGAAAGCCGGGCGCGATGGGGATTGCTCAAGCAAATCATGCACCTCGTCCTCCGAGTGCGCACTGCCAAGAAAGCACCAGTTGTTAACAACATGAACATCAGTGCGATCAGCGCCCGGTTCGATCAAGCCGATCGCGCCCGCGTAAGGCCAGGTTTCAACCCGTAACTTGGCGAGCGCTGCTTCCAGTCGAGCGCGATGAAATGACTCAGACTCTTTGCCGACACAAACACCGTTGCAGCGTTTGAGTTGCCAATTGAAGCATGGTTTTAGCGGGCCACTGCGACGCTCGAGTCCAAGCTGTACCAAACACAATTGATGGGATTCAGCGAGCGCACGAAGGGCAGTATCGGCTTTGCGTTTGCCGGAAAAAAGACCGAACAAGCGCTCCGCGCGACCAAAATCCTGCTCGCTGGCATGAGTGAGTACAGGCACTACATGCCCTTGCTCGTTTTCGTTCAGCTGCCAGGCGCACAGATCACCTTGTCGACGCAGCAGTCGGTTATGCACGGGCTGCAAGTCCTTGATCAGCCTTGCTTCGAGTAATAGCGCGCCGATTTCGCCGGCGGTCTCGCGTACCTCAATGCGATGCAGCTGCTGCGACAGCCGCATTTCTTTATATTCTTTGTGATCCGCGTTGAAGTGCGATAGCACGCGCTGACGCAGGCGCACACTTTTGCCGACATACAGCGGTATATCGTTTTCGCCGTAGAACAAATACACACCGGGCGTGTCGGAGATGTTATCGATCGCGTTGGTGGGCAGGTGCGAAGGCAAACTCGGTCGCTGCAGTAGCGACCGAAGTGCCGCATCAAACGTCTCGGAAGGCAGATTGCTGCGTAACTTTTGCCACAGCTGCCAGAGCAAATCAGCATCGGCCAAGGCGCGGTGTCGAACATCCGCCTTCAATTGATGGCGTGCGACTAGCGTATCGAGATTATGTCGACGCTCATTTGGGAACAGTGCGCGTGACAGCTTGACGGTGCAAAGTACATCCGGCTTGAAGCTCAGGCCCAGCTGATCGAAGGCATTACGCAGGAAACCGTAATCAAAGCGGGCATTGTGCGCAATGAACAGCGCGCCTTCCAAGCGCTCATGAAGCGACGTCGCCAGCTCGGCGAAGGTGGGCGCCTCGCGCACCATTTCATTACTGATGCCCGTCAGGCTTTGAATGAAGGCAGGTATCGGCTGCTCGGGATTGACTAGTGTCGACCAGTGCGTCGCTACCCCTGAATGATCGACTTCGACGACGCCGATCTCGGTAATACGATCAACCGCCGGATTGGCGCCCGTCGTTTCGAGGTCAACGAAGACCAGCTTGTCGGTAGTCATGGCGAGTGAGCGGCGTGTGACTAGCCGCCCCAGCTATCCTTCAGCGTGACGATACGGTTGAAAACGGGACGGCCGGGGGTTGAGTCGACACTGTCGGCAACAAAGTAGCCATGGCGCTCGAACTGAAAACGCTCTTCGGGTTTTGCCTGCTCAGCACCGGGTTCGAGGTAAGCATGAATCACGACTTTCGCGTTGGGATTTAGTGCTTGCTTGAAGTCCTTGCCACTGGCATCCGGGTGCGGGTCTTTGAACAGACGGTCGTACAGGCGCACTTCGGCGTGTACCGCATGTACCGCAGACACCCAATGGATATTGCCCTTGACCTTGTAGTTGTTGGCGCCGTCGGTGCCGCTTTTGCTATCCGCAAAATAAGTGCAATGCACTGCGGTGATATTGCCGGCTTCGTCTTTATCAAATCCAGTGCACTCGACCACAAAGCCATAACGTAGACGTACCCGGTTACCGGGGAACAGTCGGAAGTAGCCTTTGCTCGGCACTTCCATAAAGTCCTCGCGCTCTATCCATAGCTCGCGTGAGAGTGGGAAATGACGATGGCCGCGCTCAGGATGATGCGGATGCACCGGCGCGCTGCATGGCTCGCTTTGGCCCTCTGGGTAGTTATCGATGATGAGCTTGAGTGGATTCAGCACTGCCACGCTGCGCGGCGCTGTCGGATCCAGATCATCGCGTAGCGCGCCTTCCAGCACGCTCATATCAATCCAGCTATCGGATTTGGCGACACCGATACGCTCAGCAAATAGCTGTATCGCCGAGGGTGTATAGCCGCGTCGACGTATACCGACGATGGTCGGCATGCGCGGGTCATCCCAGCCGTCGACAATTTTTTCTTCGACTAATTGCAATAACTTGCGTTTGCTGGTGATGGCATAAGTGAGATTAAGCCGCGCGAATTCAAACTGCTCGGGCAGGGGTTGCGGGAAGAATTTGCCTTCGGCCAGTCGCGCCAGAATCCAGTCGTAGAAAGGGCGATGATCCTGAAACTCCAGCGTGCAAATCGAGTGCGAGACATTTTCAATGGCATCCGATACCGGGTGCGCGTAGTCGTACATCGGGTAGATGCACCACTTGTCGCCAGTACGGTGATGATGCGCGTGGCGGATACGGTAAATCGCCGGGTCGCGCATATTCATGTTGGGCGAGGCCATGTCAATTTTTGCGCGCAGAATATGCGCGCCGTCTTTGAATGCGCCTGCTTTCATCTTGCGCAGCAGATCAAGCGACTCTTCAGCGGGCCGGTCGCGAAACCGTGAGTTCTTGCCGGGTTCGCTAAAGCTCCCCCGATTGGCAGCCATTTCCTCGGCGCTCTGGCTGTCTACATAGGCGTATCCGGCATTCACCAGCCACTCGGCCATTTCATACATCAGGTCGAAATGATCGCTGGCAAAATACTTGTGCTCCCCCTGTGTGTCACGCCATGAAAAGCCAAGCCACTCGACACTATCGATGATGGTGTCGACATACTCCTGCTCTTCCTTGGTCGGGTTGGTGTCATCAAAGCGCAGATGACAACGCCCACCGTAGTCGCGCGCTAGACCGAAGTTGAGACAAATGGATTTCGCGTGGCCGATGTGCAGATAGCCATTCGGCTCGGGCGGGAAGCGTGTGATGACACTGGGCAATGCCACTCCCTGTCGGTCAACCCGACCCGCATACTTACCGCTGCGCTGGTCGGCTTCAATAATGCCGCGCAAGAAATTGGACGGCGCGACTGGCGCACCGTTGCCGCTGTCATGACTCATGGATAGGGAAGATAATGAGTGAAATTTCAAGGTGCATTTTACCGTAGCGCCGAGTTTGATTCGGGCGAGGGTGTTGAAGCTGACGGAGCATCAGGATGTGGTCATTCCCGAGAATCATTGCGCATCGAGGCGGCGGCACGCTGGCACCGGAAAATACGCTGGCGGCCTTGCGTTGCGGGCTAGCGCACGGATTTCGCGGGGTTGAATTCGACGTGATGGCCTTGCCCGATGGCGCACTGGTGCTGATGCACGACACCGAATTGGGCCGCACCGTCTCTGGTAGCGGCTCGGTAGTCGATCAGACTTTTGCCTCATTGAGCGCAGCCGATGCCGGTGCATGGTTCTCAGCCGAGTTCATCGGCGAGCGCGTACCAAGCTTCGCGCAAGCAGCGCAGTTCTGTCTACAGCATGGGCTATGGATGAATGTCGAGATCAAGCCGCTGCCGGGCCAGGCGTTGATGACCGGGCGCAGCGTGGCTGCGGCATGCGCCAGTCTGCCCGCCGATGCGGTATTGCTATCTTCGTTTTCAGCAGAGGCCTTGCGGGCGGCGCAAGCCGTCGCGCCTGAAATCGCGCGAGGCTTGCTAGTCGAGCGCCTGCCACCGGACTGGCATCAGCAACTTGATCAGCTCGGTGCGGTATCGCTGCACGCGAATGCCGCCACCCTGACGGCGGCGCAGGCCAGTGCTGTCAAGCGTGCCGGCTTTGGCTTGATGTGCTACACCGTGAATGACCCGGCTCAGGCTCGCATCCTGTTCGACTGGGGTGTGGACGCCATCTGCACCGATCGCTTGGACTTGATCACACCGGATTTTCAGTAGCGCGGCGCGCCGAGCGTTCGCCCCCTGACGGGTATAATCGCCAGCTTTTCGACGGCCAATCTGTCGAATGCAACATACGTTCATCGCGCGCCATGAAAGCATCCGAAATCCGAGACAAATTTCTTCGTTTCTTTGAATCGAAGGGCCATTCCGTTGTGCGTTCATCGAGCTTGGTGCCGGGCAATGACCCGACGCTGCTGTTTACCAACTCGGGCATGGTGCAATTCAAAGATGTGTTCCTCGGCGCCGAGAAGCGCGACTACGTGCGTGCCGCATCCGTGCAGCGCTGTCTGCGCGCTGGTGGCAAGCACAATGATCTTGAGAATGTTGGTTACACCGCGCGCCACCACACCTTCTTCGAAATGCTGGGCAACTGGTCGTTTGGTGACTACTTTAAAAAAGAGTCGCTGCTCTGGGCCTATGAATTACTGACCGAGGTGTACGGTCTGCCCAAAGAAAAGCTGTGGGCGACGGTCTATCAAACCGACGATGAGGCCTACGACATCTGGACCAAGGTCATCGGCCTGCCGCCCGAGCGCGTGGTGCGCATCGGTGACAACAAGGGCGCGCCGTATGCTTCTGATAATTTTTGGCAGATGGCAGAAACCGGCCCCTGTGGCCCCTGCTCTGAGATCTTTTTCGACCATGGCCCGGATATCTGGGGTGGTCCGCCGGGTAGCGCCGAAGAGGATGGTGATCGCTACATCGAAATCTGGAACAACGTGTTTATGCAGTTCGATCGCCAGCTTGATCCTGCCACTGGTGAATACACACTGACGCCGCTGCCAGCACCCTGCGTTGATACCGGCATGGGGCTGGAGCGACTCGCTGCAGTGCTGCAGCATGTGCACAGCAATTACGAGATTGACCTGTTTGATCGCTTGATCCGCGCCGCGGCGCGTGAGACCGGCGTCAGTGACTTGAGTAATGCCTCATTGCGTGTGATCGCTGACCATATTCGTGCCTGTGCCTTCCTCGTTACCGATGGTGTGGTGCCAGGCAGCGAGGGTCGTGCCTATGTGCTGCGCCGTATCGTGCGTCGCGCGCTGAGACACGGCAATAAGTTGGGTCAGAACAAGCCGTTCTTCTACAAGTTGGTGCCCGATCTGGTGCAGGAAATGGGCGAGGCCTACCCTGAGCTGGCCGAAGCCGCTGAGCGCGTCATGATGGTGCTCAAGCAGGAAGAAGAGCGCTTTGGTGAGACGCTGGATAACGGCATGAAAATCCTCGAGGCGGCGCTGGCTAAAGACCCAGGCCGGCTGGACGGTAAGACGGCGTTTACGCTGTATGACACTTACGGTTTCCCGCTTGATCTGACCGCAGATATTTGCCGCGAGCGTGATGTCACGCTGGATGAATCCGGCTTTCATACCGCGATGGAGAAGCAGAAGTCGGTTGCGCGTGCCGCTGGTAAGTTTGAGATGGCAGCCAGTGTGGAATACAGCGGCCCGAAGTCCGCGTTCACTGGCTACGAGAAACTAGCCGATCACGGCAAGGTACTCGCCTTGTTTGTAGAGGGTGTGGCGGTGCAGCGTGTCGACACAGGGCAGGTAGCCATGGTCGTACTCGACACCACGCCGTTTTATGCTGAATCGGGTGGTCAGGCTGGCGATGTTGGATTGATCGAGACTGATCACGCCGCATTCGAAGTGGCCGACACACAAAAAATTCAGCCCGAGGTGTTCGGGCATCACGGCAAGGTGCGGAATGGCGCGTTGTCGGTCGGTGATGTGGTATCTACCAAGGTTGATGCGCATGTGCGTGCCGCGACCATGCGTAATCACTCAGCCACGCACCTGATGCACAAGGCACTGCGGCTCGTGCTGGGCGGGCATGTGATGCAGAAAGGCTCGCTGGTCGACAAAGACAAGACCCGCTTTGACTTCAGCCATAACGCACCCTTGACCGCCGATGAAATTCGCCGTATCGAGGCATTGGTCAATCACGAGATTTTGAGTAACGCGGCCACCTCGGCTCAGCACATGGGCTATGACGATGCGATCAAG
>JAIXQV010000193.1 GCA_027485535.1 Oxalobacteraceae bacterium
CGTTGGTCAAATCCTTAGCGATCTATCGACATTGCCTCAGTCGATGAAACCGCTGGGGTCAGGCACTTCGCTCGCGTACTCTGCTCTAAGGGCAGGCAGCCTCAAGTGGTTTGATGCGCTGATTAAGGCTGGGGTTGATTTTCAAAGATTGGAAGCTAGCTTTTTTTGGGTATTACCGAGGCTGGCCGATCTTGACCCTGACGGACTAGGCGATCGACTGCGTTCATTGCGCTATGAAATAGACGAGACTATGATCGAAAGTACAGGTACAGAGGCCGGCAGAAAAGCGCTAATCGCACTACAACAAGCCAACGCCAAGCAGTAACTGGTCACCGGATTGCTGCCTTATGCCGGCAATCCGGTATCCTTGCGGCCTTGAACCTTTGCGCCCAGCTTACGGGCTTCTTCAATGGCCATGCCTTTCCATACACTGCGGGATGTGCTGCGACACGCCGTCACCCGCTTTAATGCTGAGCAGCTGTATTTTGGTCACGGCAGCGACAACGCCTTCGATGAAGCTGCCTACCTGCTGCTGCACACCCTGAAACTACCGCTCGACCGCCTTGAGCCCTTTCTCGACGCCCGCCTGACCGAGCAAGAAATCACCGCCCTTCTGGCACTGATTGAGCGCCGAGCGAAAGACCGGGTGCCGGTAGCCTACCTGACGAACGAAGCGCTGCTGGGCGAGTATCGCTTTTATGTTGATGAGCGCGTCATCGTGCCGCGTTCATTCCTCGCCGAGCTGATTCCGGAGCAGTTCCAGCCATGGGTCACTGATCCAGACCAGGTGACTAACGTGCTAGAACTTTGCACCGGCTCCGGCTGCCTCGCGATCATGCTGGCTGATGCATTTCCGAATGCCAAGATTGATGCCGTCGATTTGTCTGCGGATGCGCTGGCCGTGGCGGATAAAAATGTCACCGACTACCAGCTCACCGACCGCATCACGCTGCACCACAGCGATTTATACAACGCGCTCCCGCCGAAACGCTATGACCTAATCATTAGCAACCCGCCCTACGTCAACAGTGCCTCGATGGCTAATCTGCCGTCTGAGTATCAGGCTGAGCCCGCGATGGCACTCGCCGGTGGTGACGACGGCATGGACATCGTGCGCCGGATTGTCGCCGGAGCGAAGGAGAGATTAACGCCGAGAGGTGTACTTGTCGTCGAGATCGGCAACGAGTTCGCCTATGCAGAAGCTGCATTCGCAGACCTTGAGCTCACCTGGTTGTCGACCAGCGCCGGGGATGAGGCGGTGTTTCTAGTGACGGCTGATCAACTTTGAGTTACCTCAGCCTGGATCGCGGCCTGCGCCGGGATGTCTACTGAATCGCGACCACGCCCGGAGCGGCGCAATAAAGACCATTACCCGATAAACCATCATCCCGGCGCAGGCCGGGATCCGTTCAATTTATTTTTAGCCGACGAATGATCCGCCTCCAAAAATTTAGTCTGATGCGCGGCACCAAGCTGCTATTCGATCTGGCCGAACTCACCATCAACCCGGGTGAAAAAGTTGGATTGATCGGCACTAACGGCAGCGGGAAGTCGACGCTATTCGCTATGCTGCGCGATGAGCTACATACGGATAGTGGAAGTATCGACTACCCCAAGCAGTGGCGCGTCGCGCATGTGGCGCAGGAAACGCCTGCGCTAGCGCGCGCAGCTGTAGAGTCAGTCATCGATGGTGATACGACGCTGCGGGCACTTGAATCCGAATTAGCCACACTCGAGGCGCAAGGCGTGGATGCCGATGGCCATCGCATCGGTGAACTACACGCGCACCTCGCCGACGCCGACGCCTACACCGCGCGCTCACGCGCCGAACAGCTGCTTGTTGGTCTGGGGTTTTCGGAGGCACAGTTTGAGAATCCGGTTGCCAGCTTCTCTGGTGGTTGGCGTATGCGGCTGAATCTGGCGCAGGCGTTGATGTGCCCTTCCGACTTATTACTACTCGATGAACCCACCAATCACCTTGATCTGGACGCCATCATCTGGTTGGAAAGTTGGTTGAAAAACTATGCGGGTACCATGATCGTGATCTCGCACGATCGTGATTTCCTCGATGGCGTCACCAATGTCATCGCGCATATTGACGAGCGCAAGCTGAAACGCTACTCCGGAAATTACAGCGCCTTCGAGCGGCAACGCGCCGCGCAGCTGGAGTTAGCGCAATCCTTGCAAGAAAAACAGCAACGCAAGCGCGCGCATCTGCAATCGTTCATTGATCGCTTCAAAGCGAAGGCAACCAAAGCCAAGCAAGCCCAAAGCCGAATCAAGGCACTGGCCCGGATGGAAGAACTCGCACCACTCAGAGCAGCAGCCGAGTTCTCTTTTGAGTTTCGTGAGCCCGAGCGTGCGCCGAACCCACTGTTAGTACTAGATCAAGTGGATACCGGCTACCGTAATGAAAGCAATGAAGAGAAGATCATTGTCGGCAACATCACCTTCACACTACAGGCAGGTCAGCGTATCGGTCTGCTCGGTGTGAATGGCGCTGGTAAATCGACGCTGATCAAGACGATCGCCGGAGATCTCTCGCCACTACAGGGTAACAAACAGCTTGGTAAAGGGCTGGTCGTTGGCTATTTCGCGCAGCAGCAGCTAGAGATGTTGCAGCACGATGATTCACCGCTGATGCACCTGATGCGGATTGCGCCCAATGCACGCGAGCAGGAACTGCGAGATTTCCTAGGCCGCTTCAACTTCC
>JAIXQV010000287.1 GCA_027485535.1 Oxalobacteraceae bacterium
GCGATTAGCGAAATATCGACAGGCCGCTTAAGTTTCCAACTGTCGATCCGACCATTGCAAAGGTCGTGCCAGTGTGAATTTGAGAGGGATTTCCGACGCTTGGTGCGTTGATGCGGCAATGCTTTGCCGGTGGCGTGCGCGGTGCATGCGGCCAGTGTTTGCCGCCTACTGCTTAGATGTGCGCTCGGGCGCGCAGACTCACCTAACTACTTGCTTACATCCGTGACATGTCGATTTTTGCAATCGTGCTGGTGAAGTTACCAAGACGATCGCGCGCGTTCGACTTCAAGCCTTCCACAATCGAGTTGCGCGTAATGACCCCACTCGGATCGCGCCCCTCATATAAGTACGCCGCTTGCTTGCCATTGATATTCAGCGGCGCATCGACTCGTGTCTCATTGCGGGCTGCGGGCGTTAACACCGTCAAATAGAGATCGTCGAGTGAGGCTGGGCCGAAGTCTTTCAGGCGGGTGTCTTTAAAGTAGCGATCGACCAGATCAAGCTGCTGCAGTACCGATAGATTCATGATCTCTTTTGGGTTCTGCCCATAGCCAGCGCTGGCAGCACCACGCGTACCACCCGAACAGAACTGAATAATCCCGTGGCAGCTACCGTTGGTGGCGCGTGGGTTCAGACCGTCCGACTCCATCAGCGACATGCGCGCGAAATCATCGGGCGCAAAGTGATGTTGCTTACCCAGCGAGATGATTTTCTCGCGCACTGCCGCCATCTCGTTTGAGGCCATATAGCCTTTAGCGACTGCGCGCTGCAGGGTACGGTCGAGGGTCGGGGTATTGATAGTGGGGCCGTTCAGATTCAGCTGGGTGCGTGCCACCTCGGCCTGACGCAGCTGTAGCGCGGCGGTGGTGGTCATCGGCGCCATATTGATCGCCTGCCCGGGCATGATGCGGTTCGGATCTTCGATGCCGTTCTCGCGCGCGACGGTTTGCGCCAGCTGCAAAATCTGCGAATTACTGAATTGATTCACTGCGCCGCCGAGATGTCGACGCGTCAGGCTCATCAGGGTGTCGCCACGCTGCACCGTCACCATCTGCATATCGGTTTTCACGCCGGCCAGTGCCTGACGAAATGCAGTCGTCGACGTCGCACGTTCGCGCGGGCGCGTTTGCGCTGTCGCGTCGGCGGCGATGGCATTGGTCTGTGAAGGCCGGATCTGCATTATGGCTCCTCGTCGGGGCTGGTATTGTTTTTGCACTACCGGGCTTAGCTGTCGGAAATTTGCACAACCGGCGCCCGCTATAACCTGAATCTAGCAAGGCTCGTTCCAGTTATTGAATCGGCTACAGAATGAAGATGACACCCAATTTCACCCAAAACGCCGCAGTTTTGCTGCTTTTAGCGTCTGTTGGCGCGCAAGCGGCGACGCCGCTGGAGCAGATGAATGCCGCGCTGACGGAATGGGTCGGCGGACAAAATGGCGTGCCAGCATCCAGCGTCACCGTTGTGCCGCCGGATCCGCGTGTCGCAGTTCAGCCATGCGCCAGCAGCTACGTATTTGATTACCCGTTTGTCAGCCGAGACAGCGTGCGCGTGCGCTGTACCAAGCCCAATTGGCAACTTTTCATGAAAGTCGGGCTGGTTTCGGGTTCGGCGCCCGCTTCACCGGCGCCCGCCGCAACCGCGCCTTCAGCCAAGACTGCTCCAGCGCCGGAATTCCGACAGGTGGTGGTCGCCGCCACCAACTTACCGGCGGGACAGGTGTTACAGCGAGACTCGCTCAAGCTGGACCGCATGGAGGCCGACAAGATAAGTAAGGCCCACTATGTGGAAAACCAGGGCTTGGAAGGTCAGGAATTGCTGCGCGCAGTGCGCGCCGGCGAGCCCATCCGAGTTTCGGACCTTCGCCTGGCCACCCTGGTCAAGCGCGGCGAAATGGTCTTGATGACCGTTGGCTCCCCTGCTACCTTCGAGATATCGGTCAAGGCTGAGGCGATGCAGGATGGTCGTGTCGGTGAACAGATCAAGCTGCGCAATACCGAGTCTGGCCGAACATTGTCGGGGGTGGTCACCGGCAAAGGCACAGCCAAGGGTTTGTGATGTTGAATCGACAACAAAAATATTTAGTCCGGAACGCTAAAGTTCTTTCAAGTGCGTCCGATACTCACTGTGACAGGAGTAAAAGGCCTCAGGCCGAAAGCGAGAAAACACTATGAGCAACCCAATTTCCAGTATTTTTAGCGGCAGCCCGACGCTAGACAAGGCGGCGCTGGAGAAATCCAAGCGCAAGGTTCTGGATCGTCCGTTTGACGGGCAGTCCGACCCGGCAAAGGCAGCGCAAGCCAAAGTCGCAGCAGCACGCGGCGATGAGTTGTTGCTGTCGCCGATTGCCAAGCAAGCAATGTCAGAGCCAGCGTTCGACCGCAGCAAAGTCGAAGCGATCAAGCAAGCGATTCAGGATGGTAGTTACCCTGTGAACGCGCGCCGTATCGCCGAGAGTTTTGCGGCGATGGAAAAGCTGATCGACTGATCTGCCACCCATGATGAACGCATCACCCCTCTCCGCCGCAACCGCGCCGGGCGCTGATCTTGCGTCCGCAATGGCCTATGGCAATGCCCTGCACGGGCTATTGGAGAAGGAATTCGACGCACTCAGGGCACAGGAACTCGACCGTTTTGAGTCGCTGCAACCCGAGAAACTCCAGATTTTCGAGGTGCTGAGCCAGTTGGTACCGCGCGAGGAATCTGAGCAGGCGCTTGAGCGTCCGGAGTGGCAGGGCTTTCGCGAGCTGATTGCCTCATGCCGCGACCTGCACCGGCGTAACGAAGTACTCATGAGCCGCAAGCTGGATGCAATACGCGGCGCACTACACACTCTGCGCGGTGCCGATCCGACCGCTCCGGTCGAGGTCTATGACCGACTCGGCCGCATGGCGCGCATGCGCGGTGGCCGCGGCTACGAAGAGGTTTAAGCCTTTTCATCACCGGGCTTCATGCCCCGCAACCAGTAAGCCCACGACAGCACAACCGCCACCGCGACGTACAGGTCGCGCGGTATCTCCTGCTCCAGATCCAGCCGCGACAAAGCGGCCACCAGCTCCTGGTCTTCGGTAATGTAAATCCCCTGCCGCTTGGCCTCGGCGATGATGGCCTCGGCCAGCTCATCACGGCCCTTGGCCGTGACCACGGGCGCGGCGCGGTTGCCATAGGCCAGCGCCACCGCTTCCCGGCTGCGGAATCCCCGACTCTTCATGCGCTGACGTCCAGCATCGCGCCCGGCGGCGCCCAGTGGTCGGGCAAGCTGGGTCTGGCCGAATGAAACACATTGAACGAGTCCATGGTCAGCCCTGCCAATGACAAGCGCTCGGACAGCGCGTTGCTGTGGCGCTTGGCCAGCCGCACCACCGATTCCTTCATAGCCCACATCATCAGATCGACATGCGCCGCCTCGGTCACTGAGGTCTTCAGCCAGATCTCGCCCAGTTCTTCGTTTTCCGTGTGGATATCGACCGAGAAGGGGGTTTTCTGCTGACCGGGGCGCCGCGGCGGACGGAAGAACTTGATCTCCACCGGGTTGGCGTCGACGAAGGGCAACACCATGGAAAACGCCAATTCCCCGCGACCTTGCGCGGCGAGTGAATCGACCTGCGCTGATTCAATGTCATCCACCGCGCGCCGCAACTGCTCAGACTTCGCTGGCTCTTTCTCGGCCAAGCTACGTATCAACTTGCGCAGTAGGCTCTTGCTGTCAGGCGATGGTGGTGCTTGTCCGCGCCCCAGCAAGGCCTCCAGCCAAAAGCCGGACGACAGCACCGCGCCTTGCAAAGCGCCCGGGGTCAGACCGCGCATCGACAGCTGCATGCTCTGAAACAAAGAGGACAATGCCGGGTCACCCGCTGCCTGCAAAAAACCGCTCATCACCCCAGGTTGGAACACGCTGAGCAAGGTGGGCGAGGTTGGCGGCCGTAGCGAGAGCGCAGCCAATCGAGAAATCCCGCTGTCAGCCGCCGCGGCAGTCAGCGCCGGTGGCGCGGCCTGCGCAGCGCCACTGCTGGCACGACCATCGACCGCACGCAGGGTCCAGCCGCCGGCACCGCGATTGGCACGCAACCAGAGCTGTTCACCCGGCCGAAAACGCAAACCGGGCGGTAAATCGATCACCTGCCCGTTGTAGAGGAGCTTGAGGGTTTCGCCACGCATCTCGAGCGAGGCCTGAATGATTTGGCCGTCGCGCAGACCGAGTTGCTGCGCAATCGGGAGCAGTAGCGTGATGGCGCGACCGTCCAGATAAAACGGATTCAGACGGCCGGGTAGGGCCGTCTGCTCGGTGCCTTGCAGTGGGTTCACGGCAAGCTCGCCGCTTTACCCCGTTACGGGAAGCGAACCCACTTTTTCTTTTCTTCCGATGACACCTCAGTTGCCGGGCTGTTGTAAGCCACGTTAGGCGCTTGGCGCGGGACCGCGATCGTTGGGTTGAGATCGCTGGCGGTCGGCGCAACCGTCGGCGCTACCACCGGTGCCGCACGATGTAACTCGGCTGCTTTGATTTGCTTGAGCTCAGCCTGTGGCGCCGGATCGCCCAGCACCACCTGGCGCATCACAGCAGCACCCGGTACGTTCAGGGTCGAACCTGGCTTCAGCTTCATCGCTTTGACCTCACCCAGTAGCTGCGGATTGGCGCGTGCAAACGCCTCACGCATCAGCTCCATCGAGAACGGGCTGTTGGGCATGGTTTTCTTGATCACTTTGTCGAGGTTATCGCCCGCCTTGACCTGATAAGCACCGGTCGGCCCAGCGCCCTGCAGGGATTCGCGAGCAACGGTGGCCATTGCCGGGTCGGTCACAGGCTTCGGTGCGGCAGCGACTGGTTTGCGCTTTTTCGCTGCTGGCTTGACAGGTGCCGCTGCGTGTTTGTCAGCACCTTTGTCAGCGCCGTGATCGGCGTGCTTGTCGGCTTGCTTATCAGCGCCGTGCTTATCCGCGCCGTGCTTGTCGGCTGCCTTGTCAGCCACCTTGTCAGCCGGCTTGTCTTCCGGCTTGGCAGCAGCTTCCTCGAATTTCTTCGGCTCGCCTTTTGGCGCGAACGCTTTCGGGCTTGCGTTCTTTGGGTAAGGCTTGGATGGCAGGTCAGGCTCGGCCGGTGCCTCGGCCTTGGGCGGCTCTTTGCCGTCCTTGCCATCTTTCTTGGCCTCGTCCTTCTTCTCGTCCTTTTTGGCCTCGTCCTTTTTTTCCTCTTTCTTGGCGTCGGCCTTCGGCGCATCCTTGGGCGGATCAGCGGCGAGTGCGCTACCGCCGAAGAGCAGTGCCAGGGCGGCGATCAGAAGCTGTTGTTGAGCGATTTTCATTGTTCTCTCCGGTATTTCTATTAGAAGGGTGTCGCGACCCAGTCGCCGGACTTACCAGCGCTCGCCGGACCAGCCAGCTTGCGCACAACAGCGCGGTCATTGGCAATCGCTACGACCTCTACCAGCGCGAGGTGCTGCCCGCTATCAGGTTCGAGGATACGCGCTGGCAGTTGCTCGCGATTCATCAACAGGAGTTGGTCACCGACCGACAGTCCGGCCACCTGACCTGCATTAATCACCCAACCTTGCTTCGCCTCTTGCATCACATTGAAGCTTTGTGGGCGGCAGCCAAAGTCGCCATCCAGTTTGTTCTGCCAACGCGCGACCACTTTGTCGAGCTCGGTCAGCAAGCCAATCGGCAAGGGCTGTGAGTTGTGCATCAGCTTTTGCTCAGGGAAGAACAGCGGTACCGCGTCCTGCCACAGAATTCTTTGATTCAAGCGCTCGATCACCGACAGGCGCAGTACGAACGGAATCGGCGCACGTTTGGCGGGCTCGTCATTCCAGTAATCCTGAACCGCTTTGACCGTCTCGGCGGTGCGCTGCTGGCGACTGATCGGTGGACGTACCGGCTCAATACCCAACGCACCCGCAGGCAGCACCTCGATCACCATTTGGTAGGGCGTGATCTCTGGGACATAGCCGAGCAGCTGGCGATCATAGGCAGAGGCTGGCACGCGGGCGGTTGGCGCTAAAGACCAGCGACGGCTGGCCATTGCCTTGGCCGCAAATCGTGCGCGCGCTTGTTGCATGAAGGGTTGCCAAAACGCTTGATCCGCGCCGCTGGCTTCAATACCCATACCGATATCCAACGTGGCTTCGCGGCGGTACCGCTGCTGGTTGGCGCGGCACACTTCTTCGTCCGGCATCACACCTTTGCCCTCGGCAATGATGGCTGCTGACACACCCTCTTCCACCGTCAGGTAATTCAGTACGCGCACATTGCGTACTTTCATCTCCGAGGTGATGCGGGTGTTCTCATGCATCTTGCCGGTGCTGTCGATCCAGGCCGCATTGCGTACCCGGGTCTGGCCTTCCATGGCTGCACTGATCAGCGCATGCTGGAGGGCCTCGAGACGCTTCTTCGGCTCGGTGGGCAGGACGCTGTCTGCGGGCCAGGCGGTGGTGACCGCCCCGGCCAGAGGCAGCGCTATCAGCATCGAGAGCAGGCGCGTACGCATGATCGGCTCCGGTGTGGGTAGCGTTGATTAACGGCGACGCGCTGAAGCCATCTGGCTCAGATACAGCACGCGCAGATCATTCACAACGCGGCCATCGAGCGAGAGTGTGGTCTCGTAGGTGTCGTCACCGATTGGGGTGATCGACGCCAGCACGGCACCGTAGATGATGCCCTGCACACGGGTGCGGAAGGTATCACTGGTGATCATCATCTCGGCCACGGTCGTGGTTGCATCGAGCTGCTGGCCGTAGACCTGTTCGGTCAGGGCACGATAAGCATCGAGCTTCGAGGCGCGGATCGCCATCAAGCGCTGCTGAGCCGGGTTGCGGTGGTTTTGCGTGCTAATCACGGCATAACCCGTGCCGCGGATAGTGGCATTACGCTCGGCCATCGGCGTAATCATGCTGACCGGATCCTCTTTCGAGGTCGCTACCGGCGCCGCAGCGTCGACTTTCGGCTCCGCCACCGTGGCCGGTGCTGGCGCAGGCGCTAGCGCTGGCGCAGGTTCAGCCGCTTGGACTTTGGCCGCGGCCGCTGCCGAGGCGTTATCGGCCACTGCGACCGACGGGATCGTCTGGCATGCCGACATCAGCACTGCCAGCGTCAGCATTGAGCATTTGGACATCTTGTTCATGGATCACCCCTCTTTGTTGTTCAGCAGCGAACAGGCAGCCGATTCAGCCTGCGGATCGCCGGACTTGCCGGCAGGGAATAATTCCGATCATGCCGGAACTAGTCCCATTTTTCACCGCTTGGCAAACAATTAACTGAAGACAACGCGTCCTCATTCCCCCGGTTAATCGGCAGGGAGTTACGCATCTTTAATCCGCCCAGCCCTCAAGTTGGCTTGGCAGACCCGACGGGTCGGTGGCACACCACTTGCTTAGATGAAACGCATAGAAACCCATCCAACTTTGGATGAATTTGCAAGTTACTGATTAAAAAGCGGTTTTATTGATGAGTACGCTCTCCATGTCAACAATTCGACAGCGATTGTCGGGGTTCGAGTTCAAAGGACTCGGCATCCCCTTCCTTGTGCTGTTGATTATGGCCATGCTGGTACTGCCGCTGCCGCCGTTGCTGCTGGACGTGCTTTTCACGTTCAACATCTTGATCAGCGTGATGGTGATCATGGTGGCGATTGGCACCCGGCGACCGCTGGATTTCTCATCTTTCCCCTCTGTTTTGCTTTTTGCAACCATGCTGCGGCTGGCGCTGAACGTGGCCTCGACCCGGGTAATTCTGGTTAATGGTCATGAGGGCGAGCACGCAGCGGGCGCGGTGATTGCCGCTTTCGGCGAGTTCGTGATCGCCGGCAACTATTTAGTGGGCTTCATTATCTTCGTGATCCTGATGTTGATTAACTTCGTCGTGGTCACCAAGGGTGCTGGCCGCGTATCCGAGGTTAACGCCCGCTTCACCCTGGACGCGATGCCCGGCAAGCAGATGGCGATCGACGCCGACCTGAACGCCGGCTCAATCACGCAAGAACA
>JAIXQV010000278.1 GCA_027485535.1 Oxalobacteraceae bacterium
CAGTGGCCCTCTACAGCGTAGCGTAGTCGCTTGCGAGCGTGTTTTCGGCATGATGGACGAGTCACTCGAGCGTTCAGGTGGTGTATCACTCCCTAAACGCGCCAAAGGTGAGTTGAGCTTCCGAAATGTCAGCTTTAGTTACCCCGATACCGCTGATTCAGCTTTATCAGATATCAGTTTTGATATTGCGCCAGGAGAGACTGTGGCCTTGGTGGGTATGTCGGGCGGCGGTAAAAGTACGCTCGTTAATCTGGTACCGGAGTTTTATCCGGTGTCTGCCGGGCAGATTTTGCTGGACGGTACACCGATCGCCCACATTGACTTGGCGAGTTTGCGGGCGCAGATTGCGATGGTCAGTCAGCACGTAGTTTTGTTCGACGATACCATTGCGGCGAATATTGCCTACGGCGACCCCGATCCAGATGTACAGCGAGTTAACGCAGCTATACGCGCAGCGCATTTAGAGGATGTCATTGCAGGTCTGCCAGACAGTATTGAAAGTTCCATCGGCGATAATGGAATGCGTTTGTCAGGTGGGCAACGACAGCGTCTGGCGATTGCGCGTGCCATCTATAAAGATGCGCCCATACTTATCCTGGACGAGGCAACCTCTGCACTAGACTCGGAGTCCGAGAGAGCGGTACAGCAAGCACTCGATTCCTTGATGAAGGGTCGTACCACCTTGGTGATTGCCCACCGACTCTCAACGATCGAGCGTGCTGACCGTATCGCGGTGCTAGAGCATGGTCGTATCGTGGAAATTGGTAGCCATGCAGAGTTATTGCAATCCGGCGGCGTCTATGCACACCTGTACCAACTGCAATTTGCGAAAGATATCTAATGTCGACGACATCATCCATCTCACGCTTTCCGACCCCAGAGTTAAAAAATCTGCCGGATGATATTCGCGAAACAATTCTTTCAGTGCAAGAGAAAGCCGGTTTTGTGCCGAATGTACTTCTGACGCTGGCGCATCGCCCGGCAGAGTTTCGCGCCTTCTTTGCCTATCATGATGCGCTCATGCTTAAGGAAACGGGTAACCTCACCAAAGCAGATCGCGAGATGATTGTTACTACCACCAGCGCCAAGAATGATTGCTTGTATTGTGTAGTCGCGCATGGCGCACTACTGCGTATTTATGCAAAGAATCCGTTGGTAGCTGATCAGGTAGCTATAAATCATTTGAAAGCAGATATCACGCCACGACAAAAGGCGATGCTGGATTTTGCGGTGAAGGTGTGTCTGGATTCGGCTGCGATTAGCGAAGCTGATTATGCGCCGCTGCATGCGCACGGTTTTGACGACGAAGATATTTGGGATATAGCGACCATTACTGCATTTTTCGGCATGTCAAATAGGATCGCGAATGCTATCGGCATGCGGCCAAATACCGAGTTTTATTTGATGGGACGGCTGCCAAGAGAGAAGTAGTCGCCAAGAAGCGAGCGAGATAAGCGACGCGCTTCACGCAGGTTGTGAAAGTTCCAGATAACGTTGGATGACAAGATAAGATAAAAGGTCTTCGATTTCCGGGTTGAAGAATTGTCGGGTATAGGCGTTTGCGTTTGCGATGATTTGTTCCGCCTCGTCTGGATGATGTTCGTAGTAGTCGATTTTTTCTTCAACATCGGAGAAGTCGTCGGCAATTTCGACATAATGAACACCTGGCTGAAGTCGACCTTCCATGTACCAGGTTTCAAATTTAAGCTTTTGCGAAAAACACAAAGAATTTGAAGACATAATCCACTTCAGGTTGGTCGCAACGTCAACACCCTCAAGTGACAAAATGTATTTAAAGTTCAGCTGATCTGGTATGGAAAGACGTTCCCGACGAAATTCGGGGAACACGTCGCCCCGATTGATGTGCCCGATATCGAATCCTGGCTTGCCAGTGAATTCGCGAAGAAAGTCTAGCCGTCTTTCTTTGGCGATATCGAGATGCAGCCGGCCACGCCATACCACAGAAGGCTGCTTCTGCCTGAATTTCAGGGTGTCATTGACGAAAGTGAAGTGGCGTATGGCATCAAGTTTCATGACAACCGAATTTTGGTTGTCACCATGAATCGGTCGACTTTTTACGAAACTGGGTTGTTCAGGGATGATCATGACGTCGCCAAATAGCGTGCGGAATCTGGCATCGAATGGAAAAGCCCGGATATACGGATAGAAATCAAGAAAGTACGTCGACTTTGGATGTGAACGGAAATCGGCGAGCGTGGTACCTCCGGAGAGCTTAAATGGGGCGACAAGCTTGCAGTAGTAGTCAAGTCGTTTCCCGACTTCCGTGCTCAAGGTCGGATAGCGCGCAAGTAAGTGCTCGGCTTTGTGTCGGAAGAAGCGGTCAGGTAACACCAGCTGAATGTAGGCTTTGGCATAGTAGCTGACGCGATCGTTTTTATGGCGTCGGTCTATGGCGCGGAAAAGTTGTTTGATCAAACTCATGAGCCTGCAAATAGTTGGATTACCGATAGGCGTTGATTTACGGCGGTATTGTATTTTGATTATAAAGATCTGGCGCTAGTACATGCGGCTAACATTTTTTTGTCCAACTAACCGGCGTCCGGTCGGTGGTATCAAGGTGATCTATCGCCTGGCGCAGCTTTGCGACGAGTTGCTAGGCGAGTCTGGCGAGGCCAGCGTTTTGCACCCGAATCAACCATGGGTGCATTACGACTGGTTCGAATCGCGTCCCAAGCTAAGCAAACGGTTCTTCCTGCCCCGTTGGGTGGGCAAGCCTTCATTCTCAGACATCGGCAATGCCTTTTCACCCGAGCGAGATATCGTCGTCTTGCCGGAGATCTGGGTAAGGAAGTATGGCGTCCAGTTAGCGCAACGAAAAATTCCTTTCGTTATCTTGGTCCAAGGCGGGTACATGATGGCCAAGGGGGCTAAGTCCGATTTGGACTCGTCTTTCGCTGCATCAAAGCTGATTTGGTCCGTTTCTGACAATGCCAGCGCCTGTATCAAGCAGGCCTTTCCATTTGCTAGTCACAAGATTCGGCGGCTATCGCTACATGTTGATTCGAATAAGTTCAGGCCAGCGCCCCAGAAAGATAACTTGATTACTTATATGCCGCGAAAGCTGCCGCAGCATATTCAATTATTGAATTTTTTCACCGCGGCTCACCTTCCCGGGAACTGGAAGCTGCAACCGATCGATGGTTTGGACGAGGACGGAGTCGCCTCACTTCTTTCGAAGTCAAAGGTCTTTTTATCGATGAGTTATCTTGAGGGATTGGGATTGCCACCGATTGAGGCTGCGCTCGCTGGTAATCTGGTTCTGGGCTATACCGGTGAAGGGGGGAAGGAGTATTGGCACCGTCCCTTGTTTCACGAGATCCCACATGGTGATTTGCTTGCCTTCGCTCAAAAAACCATTGAGTTATTACCGCTGACCGCCACGCTGAATGATGCATCGATCGTAACTGCTCGGGAAGAGCTTGCGGCGAAGTTCTCTGCTGAAGCTAATTACATGAGTGTGAAGAAATTCCTCGAAGAGCTAATTTCTGACTGATTCGATGCATAACAGAATTATCAACATTAGCCTGTTTCTGATTCCGGCACTGGCTTTGGGTTTTCCAGGCGGTTATTGGTTGGGACTGCTGATCTATTCGGTCATTGGTATCGCGATGATCGCAAGGCGACAGGTAAGATTCGCTGACAGCATTCAGTTGATAAAAGCTGTCCCGATGATATGGGGGTTTTCTATCTTCGTTGTATTGCACATTGTCTTGACCATCTATCATCACGAACCTGCGAAAGATTTCGGCAATGTCCTTCCCTTCATACTGTCGCCACTCATTTTACTTGTAGTGACTCAAGGCAATCCTAACCCACGCTATTTTTGGTTAGGTTGCGCGAGCGGGGCTTTATTGGCTTTTCTTATTGCTGTTGTTCAGGTCTATTTCCTCGATGTTGGGCGGGCATTCGGATTCGCTAACCCGATTACATTTGGTGACACAGCAATCATATTAGGCACTGGGGCTTTTATCGGATTGTTTTACTGTAGGTCTATTTTTCAGAGTACGGTAAGCCGGGCCTATTTGTTGGCAGGAGGATTGGCTGGAATCATAACCTCGCTGTTAAGTGGATCTAAAGGTGGTTGGCTTTCCGTGATCATGGTGATACTACTTTTGGCCAATGCAGCACTTCGTTCTTTACCTATCTTTAAGCGCCTTGCGATTATTTCGGGAATTCTGATCGCGCTAGCTCTTTTTGCGAGTGTAGTGCCGAAGCTGCCGGTGGTTGATCGTGTTATCAGTGCTTATCACGGTGCAAAAACATGGGTTCAAACTGGGCAAATAACGGAGGGTTCGGCAAGTATTCGCCTTGAGGCTTTCAAGGCGGGGCTGTTGGCGGGTGCGCACAGTCCAATCCTTGGGCTAGGAAGACAGGGCCAGTTAGAAGTGATTCAAGCTGCGGTGAATGCTGGGTTAGTCGACAAGGTAATGATTGAAAAACAGATAGTCGGCGACAAATATGTATACAGTACGTTTTCAATCGATAATGATCTAATCAATCTGTTTTCAAGACAGGGTATCCTCGGGGTATTGGGTGCATTGGCAGTTCACCTCGGTGTGTTTTTTACATTTTGGCGATACCGAAATGATTCAACAGATGCTATCAAGGCAATTGCAACTTTCGGTATTCTGCTTGTTTTGCTTTACTTTGAATTCGGCCTGTCTATTTCTGTGTTTGGTGTAAGTATTTTCAGAACGATGTATGCGTCTTGGGTAATCCTGCTTGCCGGACTATTGATCAATGAAAAGCGGCGTTTAGCGTCGCTGTCTTAGTGCATAGCGCTTTGTTCAAGATATCAATGTAGATTCCCGTGATAGTCAATTCAATCCTTAACTTCCATTGAACATTGCACTAATCTGTCATGCAAGACTTCCCGTTTTCGCCTATGGCGGTACTGAGCGGGTGGTTTGGGATTTAGCGAATGCGCTTAGCGTAATGGGCCATCGCGTTCACTTACTCGCTGCCGAGGGGACTACCTGTTCATTCGCCGAGGTCTCTTTCATCGATCCGCGCCGAAGTCTAAAGCTGCAGATACCGAAGAACATAGACCTTGTTCACTTTCATAATCGGCCTGATTTTGACCCGGATATCGATTTCTTGCCGTATCTGTATACGCAGCACGGTAATGAGACTGCGCCGCGCGATATGCCGATCAATTCAGTGTTTGTGTCAGAAAATCACGCCATACGCTTTGGTGCCAATCAGTTTGTTCATAATGGGCTTGACTGGTCATCCTATGGCCCGGTTGAATTGGCAAGGCCTAGGAAGTGGCTGCATTTTCTGGGGAATGCGGCATGGAAGGTCAAGAATTTACGCGGTGCTATGGAAGTGGCGCGTGATGCGGATGAGATATTGGCTGTGCTAGGCGGATATCGGTTGAATTTTAAGCGTGGCTTTCGATTGACCTTGTCACCCAGGGTTAAATTTTTCGGGATGGTCGGCGGCCAACAGAAGATCGATTTGCTGAGTGTTTCTCGCGGGCTGGTCTTTCCCGTTATCTGGGATGAGCCCTTTGGTCTGGCAGTCATTGAAAGTTTGTATTTCGGATGTCCAGTTTTCGCCAGTTCGCGGGGATCACTTCCCGAATTAGTGACGGGTGATACAGGATTTTTGTCGAATGATTTAGCTGAGCTTGCCAGCGCTATTCGTGAGCGTCGCTTTGATGCGGCGGCATGCCATGAGCATGCAAGGTCCCGCTTCAGCGCTCACCGCATGGCCTCCGATTACCTCTTGAAATACCAGCAGGTGGTGTCAGGCACTTCTCTGACGCACAATCGTCCGCGCAAATCACCGATTAATTCAACGTCGGCTTAAGCTTGCCTATGACTGCCGGTCGACATAAGGCGGCTAGATCGACAATTGATCCTACATCTGTCTTACTACTATCAGCCTCAAGCTCGCCCGTAGATATCTTCTAGCCTGACAATGTCATCTTCGCCAAGGTAAGAACCTGACTGTACTTCGATCAATTCGAGTGGGATTGCACCGGGGTTCTCAAGAGAATGGGTTTCTCCGATAGGAATATAAACCGACTGGTTCTCTGCCAAAAGTTGGGTCTGATCGCCGATTCGTACTTTGCCGGTGCCACTCACCACGATCCAATGCTCTGCGCGGTGATGGTGGTATTGCAGCGATAGCTTAGCCCCCGGCGCAACCGTGATTCGTTTAACTTGGTACTTTTCGCCTTGATCGATCGAGTCAAATGATCCCCACGGCCGAAATACCTCGCGGTGAAAATCAGTTTCTTTGCGGTTGCTGCGCTGTAGCCGCTCAACAATCTTTTTCACGTCTTGTGCATGATCCTTATGTCCAACCAGTACGGCGTCAGAGGTCTCAACCACAAATAAATCTTCTGTTCCAAGCAATGCGACCAGTCGATGATCGGCATGTACATAGCAACGTTGAGAAGCCTCGAACATGACATCGCCGCGACCAGCGTTACCGACGTCATCCTTTGGCTGCGATTCCCAAACTGCGGGCCATGCACCAACATCGTTCCAGCCGGCATCGAGTGACACCATCGCGGCATTCGCGGTTTTCTCCATCACGGCATAGTCGACCGACTCTGCGGGGCAGGCAGCAAACGACTCCGTATTCAAACGGATGAACTCAAGGTCTTTATTGGCGCCCCGCCAAGCCTTCTCTGCGGCCTCCCGAATATCGGGTCGATGAATGCCGAGTTCCTCCAAAAATGCGGATGCACGGAACATGAACATGCCACTGTTCCAGCGATACTGCCCTGAAGACACATAAGCCTGTGCAGTTTCAAGATCCGGCTTTTCTACAAAGCGAGCAACGCGATGAATACCGGACGAATTCAGTTCCTCGCCGGCCATCACATAGCCATAGCCTGTCTCAGCGCGATCAGGAACAATGCCGAAAGTGACTAGCAAGCCTTCCAATGCCGCTTCACTGGCAAGGGTCACTGCATGAGCGAAAGCGGTTGTATTGTTGATGATGTGATCCGAAGGCGTTACCAAGATCAGCGGATCATTGCCATCTGCCCGTGCCTGTATGGCGGCAACTGCGATAGCTGGCGCCGTATTTCTCCCGACCGGTTCTAGCATAATCGCGGCAGGATTGATGCCCAAAACGCGCGCCTGCTCGGCAGCAAGAAAACGATGCTCATGATTTGCAACAATGATGGGCGCGTCTGCGCCATCAAGCTGCCGGACGCGCTCGAGTGTGAGTTGAAATAGTGTCTGCTGCTCAGTGACGCCCAGAAATTGCTTGGGTCGGGTAGAGCGCGAAAGAGGCCACAGCCGCGAGCCGGAGCCTCCTGATAGAACCACGGGGATCATGTGTGCCATGATAAGAATAAGAATGGTTTAGAAAAAAGTTGGGCTGGAGCCTACCACATCCGATAAAGGCGACTCAATGCCACTTCACTGAAACTGACGTGCTTGAAACTGCGATAGACCAATAATCCGTCCGAATAGTCGGGCGAGATACCGAGGTTGGGGCAGTAGTATTCGTGGGATGAGGGTCAGCAGTGCCAATAACAGTGTTCGCCAGCGCAGTTTGTTCGCACTCAGGGGACTGTGATGTTTTTGCTCAAAAATCAGTTTTGATTGTGCGTGATGATAGCCACGGAAAAACTCCGCACGTAGCGGGTGCTTGCCGCGAACCGAGCCTCTCGAAAGATGGGTGAAGCGAGCCTCTGGCGCAACGATAATCTGGCGCTTGGCGCTGAATACCCGCTGGCAGAGGTCCTCGTCTTCATAATAAAGAAAGAAACGTTCATCAAAAAAACCGATCTCACGCATCACCGCCATATTCAGTAGCATGGCCGCGCCACTGACGAAGCCAACGCAGCAGGCGCCACTCGCAATCGGACCGGTAGAGCGCCATGTGCCGGTCGGCCATCGGTAACTTATCTCATACAATCCGCCAGCCCGGACGAGCTGCGGCGCGATAACTGCGGCATCAGGGTATGCCGTCGCGACCGATAGCAGGTGCTCGATTTCGGACACAGAGACGATGCAATCCGGGTTGAGCAATAAGGCGTACGGGGTTTCTACTAGATCCAGAGCGCGGTTATTCGCAGCACCAAACCCGAGATTGCGCTCACTTTGGATGAGATGCGCGTGGGGAAGTGCGTGCGCGATTTTTTCCGGGCAGCCGTCGCTACTGCCGTTATCAACAATGATAATGCGACCAAAAGCTATCAGGCTCTTCGCCAAGGCATCAACGCAGTGCTGGCTGTTATGGGTAACAGAAATCGCTGTTACAGAATCGGCTGTCAGCATTATGGTTGTCTGTCTACCTAATCATTGAGCACTGCATATACAGACTGAATACCAGCGGCCTCTTGCTCGATCGAGAATTTGGCAGCAACGCGTTCACGTCCACGCTGTCCCATAGCGATTGCTTGCTCCGGGTCTGACATAAGCGCACGTAAGGCTTTCGCCAGCGCCTCTACATCATCGGTAGGCACTAAAAGGCCCGTCTGCTCGGGTTCAACAATATGCTCAAACGCGCCGGTGCGACTAGCGATGACGGCGCAACCACTTGCCATCGCTTCTAGCGGGGTGATCCCGAAAGGCTCATAGCGTGGGCAGGCCACCATGACAGTCACATTGCGGTACCAGACCGGAATATCATCCAGAGGAAGATCACCGAGAAAAACAATCCGCTCACTTAGGCCATGCGAAGCAATTTTATCCAGCATCGATTGTTTAAAGGATTGCTCGGTGGGCTGGCACAAGCCACAAATGATTGCGGTAAAGTCAGGAAAATCAGGCAGCACCTTTAGCATCGCATCGACAAAGATATCCGTCCCCTTGCTGGGGCGAATACGACCGAAAACACCAATGCCATACCGACCCGGCAGACCGGACTCGCGCCACACCGACTGTTTATCTTCCGGAGGAGAAAAGCGATCAAGGCTCGCCCCATGAAACACGACTTTAGTCGTATTGGGTACAAAAGCGGCTGCTTCAGGCGTGGTAGCGATGACCGCATCCATACGGCTGATGAGCCAACGTGGGAACCAGGAGTGTCGGTGCTTGGCTGCAGAGGTAAAGGCCAAGCGAATAGGAAAGCGCAGCAAGTCTCGTAAAACAATCCCGATAATCATTTCCGGGTCACGTCGTACATGCCAAATACGCTTCCGGCCATGAGCGAGTGTTTGTCGGCTTAAACGAATCGCCTGCCACAGAGACAGCCGCACAAAGTTATTGGGATTGACCGTCGTGGCGATGTTTGCGCCGGGTAGATCAGTGCCGACGAATCCGATACACAGATCGCGTGATTGAACCGGTAGCAGCGCGTTAATGGTCCCAGAGACGCCGGTATACCGCCGGTGCAGATTGGTAATGATGATATCCGGATCGATCACAGAGGCTGATGCCATACCCTGGCGCTACATGAGAATAATGTCGTACTGCTCTTGATGAAACGCGGTCTCTACTTGCAGCGAGATTGGCTTGCCAATGAAATCGCCAAGCATCGTCAGATGCTGCGACTCTTCCTCAAGAAACAAATCAATCACAAGCTGCGAAGCGATGATCCGGAATTCGCGGGGATTGAACTGCTTGGCCTCGCGCAGTAGCTCGCGCAAAATTTCATAGCAAATAGTGCGCGGCGTCTTGACCTGGCCTTTGCCATGGCAGGCAGGGCAGGGCTCACAAAGGATATGTGCGAGAGATTCACGGGTACGTTTGCGTGTCATCTCCACCAGGCCGAGTGAGGAGAAGTCCGACACGGTGACTTTAGTCCGGTCGCGCGCGAGTGCTTTATGCAGTTCCGCCAATACCGCTTCGCGATGTTCGATATTTTCCATATCGATGAAATCAAGGATGATGATGCCGCCAAGATTTCGCAGACGAAGCTGACGCGCTATAGCATGCGCAGCTTCCAGGTTGGTCTTGAAGATCGTATCGTCGAAATTACGGCCAGTGACATAGCTACCTGTATTGACGTCAATCGTGGTCATGGCCTCGGTTTGTTCGATGATCAAATAACCGCCCGATTTCAGATCTACCCGACGTCCCAGCGCTTTCTCGATTTCTTCTTCGACGCCATACAAATCAAATAATGGCCGCTCGCCCGTGTAATGGGTGAGCTTTGGTAGTACCGAGGGTGTATAGGTGGTGCCGAATTCGCTGAGCTTTTGAAAATTCTCGCGCGAATCAATTTGTATGGTCGCAGTCAGCTCGCCGACGAAGTCGCGCAGTACGCGATGCGACAGCGATAAATCTTCGTGTAAAAGTGCGGGCGGCGGTGAAGTTTTTGAAAGCAGGGTAATTTGCTCCCAAGTTTTACGCAGATAAGAAAGATCCATCGATAAATCTTCCTCACTCGCTTCTTCTGCCATGGTGCGAATGATGAAGCCACCTTTTTCATCGGCGGGCAGCAGCAGCTGCAACTTGGCGCGCAGTTGCTCACGCTCAGCCTCGCTCTCGATACGCTGCGATACACCAATATGCGGGTCTTGCGGTAAGTAAACCAGCATACGTCCGGCAATCGAGATTTGTGTCGACAGGCGTGCGCCTTTGGTACCGATCGGGTCCTTGATCACCTGAACCAGTATTGCTTGTCCATCGAATAAAAGTTTTTCAATGGGGATCGCCGGCCCGCCGTTGGTGATGGCGACTTTCGCTTCCCAGATGTCGGCGACATGCAAAAAAGCGGCGCGTTCCAGGCCGATATCGATAAATGCAGATTGCATACCGGGCAAAACACGCACGACTTTACCCAGATAGATGTTGCCCGTGCGGCCGCGCGAGGCGGTGCGCTCGATATGCAGTTCTTGCACAGCCCCTTGCTGAATCAGCGCAACGCGGGTCTCATGCGGGGTGATATTAACGAGTAAATCTTCATTCATAGTGTGCTGACGCCAACCCTTTGCAATAAGCGGGCGGTTTCAAAAAGGGGTAGCCCCATGATGCCAGAGTAACTGCCGCTCATAAACTCAATAAATTGTGCTGCGAAGCCTTGCACACCATAGGCCCCCGCTTTATCGTAAGGCTCTTTGGTGGCACAGTAGGCGCGGAGGCTGGCTTCATCCAGGTGCGCAAACCGAACCTCGGACCGACTCAAGGCCTCGGACATTTTGCCGTCTGCCGTCACGGTAATCGCGGTCAGTACTTGATGGGTACGGCCGGACAGCCAGCGCAGCATCTTGATCGCTTCATTCGCATCTGCTGGCTTGCCAAGAATCTTGCCGTCGATACTGACGGTTGTATCGGCTGAAAGAACGGGCCGTATCGGTAGTTTGCGACTCAACACGGTTTGCCAGCCGGCCTCACCTTTTTCACGTGCCACCCGCCTTACATAGACCTCGGGGTCTTCATCCGGGTAGGGGATTTCACTCACTGCGCCGGGGCGCCCCGGGGCTTCGCGCAGCATCAATATCTCGAATTCAACCCCGATTTGACGCAATAACTCGCGCCGACGTGGGCTTTTGGAGGCGAGATAGATCTTCTGTTCAGGCTGAATCATTCGTAAATCTCAGGTACCGGGGCGCTAAACCCGATGATACGGGTGATTCCGCAGGATCGACCAAGCGCGGTACAGCTGCTCCGCAAGGATGACACGCACCATGCCGTGCGGCAGCGTCATGTTTGACAGGCGTAATTGCATATCGGCGTTCTTTTTAAACTCAGCATCCAGCCCATCGGCACCACCGATGACGAAGCTAACATCGCCCCCTTGTTGTTGCCATATTGATAGCTGCTGCGATAACTGCACGGTGGTCATCTGTGCGCCATGCTCATCGAGTGCAATGACACGACCACCCTTAGGCAGCGTGGCTTCGATTCGGATGCGCTCTTGTGCCATCACGGTCTCAGCGTTTTTGCCGGAAGAGCGCTCAATGGGTTTGATCTCTTTCAGCACGAGCCGGCACTCGGGCGGCATGCGCTTGGCATATTCCTGAAACCCCGCCTCTATCCAGGCCGGCATTTTGTGGCCGACAGCTGCAACAATCAGTTGCATGGTGGGGGGTGTCAGCCTTTGGTCGTGGACCGCCGAGGCGCTGCTTTTTTGGCAGCAGTTTTGGCAGGCGATTTAGAGGCCGATTTAGAGGGCGATCTTGCAGGCGCTCTGGCGGCAGATTTGGCCGCAGGTTTTGCTGCAGATTGGGTGGCAGTTTTAGAAGCCGTCGCTTTTTTCTCAGCCTTTGCAGGCGTCTTGCTAGCGGTCTTGCTGGTGCGCGCTGCGGGTACTGTGGGCACTTTGCCAGCCGTGCTGGCGACTGTCTTCGGCGTTTTCTTTGCTGTTTTCTTCGCAGCTGTCTTTGAATCACCCGCCGCTGATATGGGCTCAGTTGACTTCTTAGTGTTTGGTTTGCGAGCATCGGTACCCCGCTTGGCATCGGCCAGGCGTATTTCCTTATCACCCCACAACTCTTCCAGGCGGTAGTAAGCACGAATCGCTGGTTGCATGATGTGCACCACCATGTCGCCCAGATCGACCAGTACCCATTCACCCGTGGTCTCGCCTTCCATATTCACGATATCGCCACCAGCAGCTTTCACCTTATCGCGTACCGATGCGGCCAATGCCTTGGTTTGGCGGTTCGAGGTACCCGAGGCTACCGCGATCCGATCAAACATACTGGTCAGGTGCATGGTGTCATAGATGCGGATGTCTTGGGCTTTTACATCCTCTAGCGCATCGATTACGAGCGCCTGTAGTTTTTTTATGTCCATTAATGGGGGGTCTGATAAAGGTGATGGTGTTGGATATAGTCTAGCACTGGCGGTGGCAGCAATCCTTCCAGTGCTTGCGGGTTGTTTTCAGCGAGTGCTTGGCGCACTGCGGTGGATGAAACTGCCATGGCCAGATCATTCGCGAGGTAGATCAGCCCATGAGGCGTCGCGCGCAGTTGCGTCGGACTGGCACGCCGCCGTATCAATGCTTCAGCCACCGCATGGTTCAGGGCCTCAGCAGAGATATCAAAACCGGGGCGCGTAGCGACACAGAAATTCGCCAGATCAAACAGCTTCTGCCAATCGCGCCAGGTATGCAGATTCACTACTTGGTCGGCGCCCAGTAGCATGACTAGCGTAACCTCGTCACCTAATTCATTGCGCAGCGCGCGCAGGGTGTCGAGTGCATAGGTCGCGCCTTCGCGCTCGATTTCCTGCGTATCGATGATGACCGGAACGACCCAATCACTGAACGCATCTCGCAGCATTGCAATGCGATGTTCTGGCGCTGTTGTGAGCTCGGGCTTTTGCCAAGGCCGCCCGGCCGGGATCAACCGAAGTTCATCCGGATGGAGCAAGGCGCAGAAGTAGCGTGCGAGTACGATATGACCCTGGTGTACCGGATCGAAGCTTCCCCCAAGCAGCAAAACACAGCGTTCTGTCACGCAGTCAGCCAATCCCGATGCGGCAGAAACTCTGTGTAGAGCTTGCTTTCAGGACTGCCGGCTTCCGGTTTCCAGTCGTAGCGCCATTTGACGATGGGTGGCATCGACATCAGGATGGACTCGGTACGGCCACCGGACTGCAGCCCGAACAAGGTGCCACGGTCGAATACCAAGTTGAACTCGACATAGCGACCACGCCGATAGGCTTGAAAATCGCGCTCGCGCTCGCCATACGGCGTATCTTTGCGACGCTGCAAGATCGGCATGTAAGCATCGATAAAATGATCACCAATGCTACGCGTCATAGCGAAAGTGTTTTCAAAGCCCGCAGAATGGAAGTCATCAAAGAAAACGCCACCAACACCGCGTGCTTCATTCCGATGCTTCAGGAAAAAATACTCGTCGCACCATTTTTTCAGTCTTGGGTGCAAGTCGGTGCCGAAAGGTGCTAATGCATCGTGACAGGTTTGATGAAAGTGCTTGGCATCTTCAACAAAGCCGTAATAGGGTGTCAGATCCATGCCGCCACCGAACCACCACACTGGTTCGTCATGCTCGCCGGTAGTAGAAAAAAATCGTACGTTCATGTGCACCGTCGGTGCGTACGGATTACGCGGATGGAAAACCAAAGACACACCCATCGCTTCCCACGGGCGGCCCGCCAACTCCGGGCGATTTGCCATTGCAGAGGGGGGGAGCTTGTTGCCCTTGACATGGGAGAAGCCAACGCCGCCGCGCTCTAGTACGTTGCCTTCCTCGAGTAGTCGCGAGATGCCGCCACCGCCCTCTGGTCGCTCCCAAGCATCACGGATAAACTGCTTACCATCGATGGCTTCGGCTGCACTCACGATGCGCTGTTGTAGTGACAGCAGCCAATCCTTGACGCTATTGATATCGACTCCGCTCATTGCCTGATCATCCTTATCTTATTCAGCCCGGACGCTTGAGCGCACGCCAGCCAATATCATGACGGAACTGCATACCGTCAAATCGTATCTTCTCGAGCGTTTCATAGGCGTGCTTTTGCGCTACCCGCACGCTATCACCCAGCCCAACCACGCACAGTACCCGCCCACCTGCTGTTTTCAACGCACCGCTATCGATGATCGTGCCAGCATGGAAGGTGACGCTGTCTTCTGACTCTTCCGGGATGCCAGTGATGACATCGCCTTTTCTTGGGGCATCGGGATAACCTCCAGCAGCAAGCACAACACCGAGTGCTGTTCTGCGGTCCCAATCAAGCTCGATATCTTTCAGCGTTCCATTCACTGCGTGCTCAATCACAGTGACCAGATCAGTTTTCAAACGCGCCATGATGGGCTGTGTTTCAGGATCACCCATGCGGCAGTTGAACTCCAGGGTTTTCGGATTGCCTTGCGCGTCGATCATTAAGCCCGCGTACAAAAAGCCAGTATAGGACTCACCTTCTTTGGCCATGCCCTGTACGGTAGGTTGAATAATTTCGCGCATGACCCGCGCATGGAGCTCCGGTGTAACGATGGGCGCAGGTGAGTACGCGCCCATACCACCGGTGTTCGGCCCCTGATCATTGTCCTGCAGGCGTTTATGATCCTGGCTGGTGGCGAGTGGCAGCACATTGCTGCCATCGACCATGACGATGAAACTTGCTTCTTCACCCTCGAGAAATTCCTCAATCACCACGCGCGCGCCGGCGTCGCCAAGACGGTTATCTGCCAGCATCATATCGATCGCCTGATGCGCTTCGTCGAGCGTCATCGCAACCACCACCCCTTTACCTGCAGCAAGGCCATCCGCCTTGATGACGATCGGCGCGCCTTGC
>JAIXQV010000123.1 GCA_027485535.1 Oxalobacteraceae bacterium
GATCGTATGCAGAACCTCATCATGGATCCGGCGGAATTCAGCAAAGAGATTCGTGTCGTGATGGAAGAGCGGCGGCTACGGACCGAAGATAAACCCTTATCTTTGCTACGCGAGGCCTTGTTCGCCACAGCCTTTGTGGCGAGCCCGTATCGTCACCCGGTGGTCGGTTGGATGGATGATCTGCAAAACATGACGGCTGCCGATGCATTGGCGTGGTATCAGCGTTGGTACGCGCCCAACAATGCGGTGGTGGTGATCGCGGGCGATGTCGATCCTCAGCAAGTGCTCAAGCTGGCCGAAAAATATTTCGGTGCTATCCCGCCTAAAACACTGCCCAAGACCAAGCCGCAGCAGGAGCCAGCACAGATTGGTATTCGCCGTGTCAACATAAAGGCGCCGGCAGAAAATCCATATTTGATGATGGCTTACAAAGTACCTCGGCTGCTTGATGTCGAGAAAGATGAAGACCCCTACGCGCTCGAGCTACTCGCTGCGGTGCTGGATGGCTATGACAATGCGCGCCTGCCGGCGACCCTGGTACGCACTGATCGCATCGCAAACTCGGTGAACGCAGGCTATGACGGTGTCGGTCGCGGCCCGGCACTGTTCATGCTGTCCGGCGCGCCAACGAAAGAGAGCAGCGTTGAAAAACTCGAGGCGGCGCTGCGCGCGGGGCTACAAAAGATTGCCAAAGAAGGCGTCTCCAACGAAGAGCTAAAGCGCGTCAAGGCACAAGTGATTGCGGGTCAAATTTACAAGCGCGACTCTGTTTATGGACAAGCGATGGAAATTGGCTCGGTCGAGCTGGCCGGTATTTCGCATAAGCTCAGTGATCGCATGATCGAGCGTCTTTCTGCGATAACGCCACAGCAGGTGCAAGCGGTGGCGCAGAAATATTTCAGTGATGATCAGCTAACGGTCGCAACGCTGACACCGTTGCCGCTGTCAGCTCAGCCTGAGCGCACACCCGAGGTGCCGGGCCTACGTCATTAAGGATGCCCTCACTAAGGACACCGCCATGCTTAAAAAACTTATCCTTGTCGTACTGCTTACCGGAAGCGGTTTTGCGCAAGCGGCGCTCAAGATTCAGCATTGGGTACTCGATAACGGCGCGCGTGTGTATTTCGTCGAGAACCATACGATTCCCATGCTCGATGTGAACCTCGATTTCGATGCGGGCAGTCGGCGCGATCCTGCCAACAGGGCAGGCCTTGCATCACTCACCAACGGTATGTTGGCGCGCGGGATCGCCAAGGCCACGCTCCCTGATGGTAGTGATGAGCAGGCCATGTCCGAGGCGAGTATTTCCGATGCGATTGCGGATGTGGCCGCACAGCGTAGTGGTGGCGTCAGCGCTGATCGTGGCGGCATGTCGATTCGCACGCTGTCCTCACCCGCAGAACGTGAGCAGTCCGTGCGGCTGTTGGCACGCTTGTTAGCGCACCCGAGTTTTCCGCAGGATTTGTTTGAGCGCGATAAAGCGCGCACAGTGGCGTCGATTCGCGAATCGTTAACCCGCCCGGAGTCCATCGCGAGTAAAGCGTTCTGGCGCCTGAACTATGGCGATCATCCGTATGGCGCAGAGGCGACGGTTGATTCGGTCGAGGCCGCTACTCGCGATGACTTGATACGCTTTCATCGTGAGCATTACGTGACTAATCGCGCGGTCATCGCGATGATTGGTGACATCACGCGTACTGAGGCAGATGCCATCGCCAAGGAATTAACGCGTCGATTACCGCAGGGCGCAGCGCTGCCTGAATTACCTGCGGTAGTGATATCAGCCGGTGGCGAGCAGCGTATTGCCCATCCTGCGTCGCAAGCCCACATTATCTTTGGTATGCCAACATTGGCCCGCAGTGATCCTGATTTTTTTGCGCTGACGATCGGTAACTACATCTTGGGTGGCGGTGGCTTTGTATCTCGTCTCACGCGCGAGGTGCGCGAGAAGCGCGGGCTGGCATATAGCGCCTATAGTTACTTCAACCCGATGGCGCAGCCCGGGCCGTACATGGCGGGTTTGCAAACCCGTAAAGATCAAGCGGAAGATGCATTGAAAGTGATGCGCGATACGATAGACGCGTATGTGCGCAATGGCCCGACCGAAGAAGAACTGCGCGCCGCCAAAGACAACCTGATCGGTGGTTTTGCGCTACGCATTGATAACAACCGCAAAATTCTTGATCACATAGCGAACATCGGCTTCTATGGTTTGCCGCTCGACTACCTCGATACCTGGCCAGACATTGTCGCCAAGATCAGCGTGGCTGATGTGCGTGCAGCGTTTCAGCGCAAGCTGGTGATGGATCGCATGACGACTGTCGTCGTGGGTGCCGAGGTGGCAAAGCCCTAAGTTCGTAGCCTAAAGCCCTTAGCCCTAAAGTACATAAGCCGCGTGAGCACGAGCCGCCGCCCGCATCAAGTCCGCATTATTGCCGGGCAGTGGAAGCGCACCCCATTACCTGTTGCTGCGATTGACGGCTTGCGTCCCACCCCCGATCGGGTACGCGAGACGCTATTCAACTGGCTGGAGCATTTGCAGTTACGCCGTTGGGACAATCGCCGCTGTCTGGATTTGTTCGCGGGTACCGGGGCGCTTGGTTTCGAGGCAGCCAGTCGGGGTGCCGCTGAAGTGGTGATGGTGGAGTCGCATCCGGCGGCGCTTAAAAATCTGCAGGCAGTGTGTGACAAGCTACAAGCACACCAGGTGTTGCTGCGTCGGGGCGATGCTGCCCATTTGCTGCCGACCCTGGCCGGCAAATTCGACCTGATTTTTCTGGATCCTCCTTACCAGCAGCGCCAATTGCCGACATTGTTGCCCGCTTGCCTGCAGCGACTGAATCCGGAAGGGCTGGTGTATGCAGAGTCGGACCAGCCCTTCGATCCGGCTAGCCCAGACGCTCGGGAATGGCTGTCTGGCTGGCAAGTCATCCGCGCCGACAAGGCCGGGCAGGTGTATTTCGCCCTACTGCGTCCCGCAGGCGTCTGAATTTGTTTCACCGGTGCCGCCTTGGGGCATAATGCCCATCCCGATAAACGCCCGGGCTTGCTGCTCAGCCAAGCCAACCATTACGCATGATGAATGTCGCCGTTTACCCCGGAACTTTCGATCCGCTCACGCGCGGTCATGAAGACCTTGTCCGGCGCGCGTCGGGTTTGTTCGATCGGCTCGTGGTGGGTGTCGCGGATAGCCGCGCCAAGCGCCCATTTTTCTCGCTCGAAGAACGACTCGATATTGCACGTGAAGTGCTCGGGCACTACCCGAATGTCACGGTCGAGGGTTTCTCAGGTTTGTTGAAAGATTTCGTACGAGCGCATGATGCACGCGTGATCGTGCGCGGTCTGCGTGCGGTGTCTGACTTCGAGTATGAATTTCAAATGGCCGGCATGAATCGCTACTTGCTGCCGGATGTCGAAACACTATTCCTCACGCCGTCCGATCAGTACCAGTTTATTTCGGGCACCATCGTGCGTGAGATCGCCCTGCTGGGCGGTGATGTCTCGAAGTTTGTATTTCCTTCGGTTGAGCGCTGGCTGCAAAAGAAAATCACCACGCCAAGCTGACCGACACCATCGCCGGAGTACACCGTGGCACTGATGATCACCGACGATTGCATTAACTGCGATGTCTGCGAGCCGGCTTGCCCGAACGATGCCATCTCGATGGGCGAGCTGATCTATCAGATTAATCCCGACAAATGCACTGAATGCGTCGGTCATTTCGACGAGCCGCAGTGTCAGCAGTTGTGTCCTGTGGCTTGCATTCCAGTAGATCCGCAACACCAGGAAACACCCAGCCAGCTACAGGCCAAGTTCATTCGGCTACAGGCTGCGTGACAGTCACTCCGACCAAGCGGGTGGTCAAGCCCTGAGACGACGTATCAGAGCGCGTTCAGGAAAGTGAGCAGGTCGTCGCGTTCCTGCTTCGACAGCTTTGCGAACGCATCACGCGCCGCTTGCGCTTCGCCACCGTGCCAGAGTATCGCCTCCGTTAAATTCCGCGCCCGTCCGTCGTGCAGGAAGCTGGTGCTGCCATTCACTTGTTTTGACATGCCGATTCCCCACAGCGGTGCGGTGCGCCAGTCTGATCCGCTGGCTTTGAAATCGGGGCGGCCATCGGCGAGATCGGGGCCCATGTCATGCAGCAAAAGGTCGGTGTAAGGCTGTATGCGCCGGTTTGACAGCATGGGGAATTGCTCGAGTTGGCCAGTCTTCAACTCAGGCACATGGCAACTAGCGCAGCGCGCTTGTGCAAACAGCTGACGTCCACGGGTGACGTTTGGCTTGTCCTGATCGCGCGCTGCGGGCGCGTCGAGCGTCATTATCCAGAATGTGATGTTGTCCCACATGTCGGCTTTGAGTTCGGGTTTGCCAGTGTGGTTTTGGCGCGCGCATTCCGCTTGTGCCGGCGGACAGTTCTGCTGGTCATATATGGGCGAGGTCACGCCCATGTCGTTGATAAAAGCAGCGGCGATTTGCTGACGCAGGTGCGGCTGGTTGGCCTTCCAACCAAAACGGCCAACCACGGTACGGTTGTTCACATCGTCGCGCACATAGTTCGGTCGCCCATTCAGCCCCTGCGCTTTTTGTGCCTCGGCCAGTGCAAGGATGTCTTGCTCGCTGACGGCCTCCAACAAACCAAGCCCGAAGATAGCTTGTGCGTTACGCAGCGACGTCATGGTCCCTTGCGCCAGTGGACCAAAATTCAAATGCTCGAGTCGAATTTTTGGACGACGCAGCTCGACTGCGCTGCCATCGGCGAGCGTGACCTTTTCAAATACCCAGTCGATATGCAGCTCGCCCTCACCGGCGCGGGCGTTTTTATCAGTACGCGGAATCGTGTCGAAACTTTGCAGTTGTAAGCCGTAGGCCGGTTCCGGGTTGGGGCCGCCGTGCGCATCTTCACCGGGGACAGACAGCCGAACCAATTGCTGAAACAGCGGTCCGCCGCCGTTATCGGGTGCGTTCCCGCGCCCTGCCTGAATGTGGCACTGCACGCAATTCTGTGCAAGGAAGGTTGGCCCTAAGCCCCACTCGCTATTGCCGGGTGCCGACCTCGAGTAGTCCCAGTTGGGAATCTGATGGTTCGGGATCGCCAGCCAGGGGGTGTTGAAGAGCTTCTCACCGTCGCGAAACTGGCGCGTCTGCGATGTGTCCAAGCCGGCGATCGGCTGCAAGTAGACCGCATGTTTCACCACGTCGTTGGCCGGTACGCTCAGTGCCACAGCAAGCGCAGCGGCGCTCAGTGAGAGCGCTAAGGCAGTGCGTATCAAGTGGCGGAGTTGCATTCGAGGCCAGGGCTTCGCGGGTTTCGATCGAAACCCTATTGTGCCTGAACGCAAGATGATGGGTGCATCATCGACGGACTATGACCCGTTAATCGCCCGCAGTTGGAGGCGAAGCAAGCTCGCTGAGCGCGGGTACTTGGTTAGACGTTGAACAGGAAGTTCAGCACATCCCCATCCTTCACCACATACTCCTTGCCCTCGGCGCGCATCTTGCCAGCTTCTTTTGCGCCAGCCTCGCCTTTACAGGCGATGTAGTCATCAAACGCGATGGTTTGTGCGCGAATGAAGCCACGCTCGAAATCGGTGTGGATCACGCCTGCGGCTTGCGGGGCTGTGTCGCCTTGATGAATGGTCCAGGCGCGAACTTCTTTCACGCCGGCGGTGAAATAGGTCTGGAGACCGAGCAGCTTGAAAGCGGCACGGATCAGACGGTCGAGCCCGGGTTCTTCCATGCCTAAATCCGCCAGAAACGCGCCTTTGTCGGCGTCATCAAGGTCGGCGATCTCTGCTTCAATCGCAGCGCAGATCGCGACGATCGGCGC
>JAIXQV010000003.1 GCA_027485535.1 Oxalobacteraceae bacterium
AGCGAGGAGGCGATCCATCCGATCTCGAGCGCCTTCATCAGACTACGCGCCCCGCCGGCATGGTCGATATCGCTATGCGAAATCACCATCGCGTCGAGTTGTTTGATGCCTCTGGCCTGCAAATACGGCAGGATCACCCGGCTGCCGCCGTCCGCCGCCGCAGAGTAAGTCGGGCCGGTGTCGTACAGCAGCCGAAAACTCGGCGTCTCGATCAACAAGGCATTGCCCTGGCCGATGTCGAACGCGGTCACCCAAATTCCCTTCGTGGGTGCGTTGGGCAGCGCCATCATCAAGGGCAACCACGCCAACAACCCCGCCCAACGCAAGGGCCAACCGCGCGGGGTGAGCAACCAGAGCGTACCGGCCATCGCCAACAGTGTCTCGAACAGACCGGGCTTCGGCGCCTGCCACACGGCCAGCGGCAGCTCAGCCAGCCACTGCAGCCCTTGTGACAGCAGCGCCAGCGTGCCATGCGCCAGTTGCAACACCCAGCCGCTGAGCGGCGCCGGCAACACCACGCCGATCAGCGCCAGCGGCGTGACCCATGCACTGATCACGGGTATCGCCACCGCGTTGGCCAGCGGGCTAATCAGTGACACCTGCGCAAACAACAGCAGGGTCAGTGGCAACAAGCCTGCCGTCACCGCCATTTGGGTATGGGTGGCCGAGCGCAAGGCGGCACGCCAGCCGCGATCACCCGTCATCCGACCGCTGGACGCAAACAGCAGACACGCAATCGCGCCGAAGGAGAGCCAAAACCCTGGCCACAGTACCGCCCAGGGATCAAACAACAGCACCACTAACAACGCGCACGCCAGCAATTGCGATGCGCTCAGCAAGGCATTGCACCATACCGATAATGCCGCCACCGCCAGCATCAGCAAGGTGCGTTGCGCCGGTATACCAAAACCCGCCAGCGCCACATAACCAATCGCAGAAAGCAAACCTGCGATCGCTGCCGCTTTGCGCGCCGGCAGCCAAAGTGGCAGCTGCGTGCCCATGAAAAACGAATGACGCCAAAAGAAAAACACCACGCCAGAGAACAGCGCCGCAATCATGGTGATATGCAAACCGGAAATTGAGATCAGGTGGCCGATGCCGGTGCGGTTAAACACATCCCAATCGGCCGATTCAATACTGCGCTGATCGCCGATGACCAGCGCAATGATCACGCCCGCAAAACGCGCCTCGGGTAGCGCCTGCTGAATCTGTTCTCGCAGAACATGGCGCGCCCTGCCCACCAGATCGCGTGCGCTAAAAGCAAAGTCATCCAGCAATAGCGCCGGGCTTTTTCGCACATAGCCGTTGGCGCGGATGCCCTCAGTCAGCCACCAGGCCTCGGCATCGAAAACATTTGGGTTCAGCTGGCCGTGTGGCTGCTTCAGGCGGGCGGTGAGTTGCCAGCGCTGGCCGGGGATTAGCTCCGGCGCCGAGTGCTCGGCCGCATACCAGCCGAGTGCAACGCGGCTCGGCACGCTCACCGCGTGGCCGCCATCCGAGGCGCTCTCTACCTCAAACACAAAGCGCTGCCCATCCTCAAAACGATTCGGCAAGCTGGCGATGATGCCGGTGAGTTGAAGGTCTTTCCCCTCAAGTTCTGCCGGTAAGGCCTCGGCCATGCGATGCTGCGCTCGTTGCGCCGACCATCCGGCACCCAAACTCGCACCAGCTAATAGCAGTAGCAGAGAGAGCAGGATGCGTGAGCGCGTTGTAGCCAGCGCCAACCAGCCAAAAGCAAGCGCGCCAATGACAAGTAGCGCTAGCGAGAGTAGCGTCGGCGGCAGATCGGCGCGCGTCTGCAGCCACAGCGTGCCGGCGAGCCAGCCCAGCGCAAGCGCGCGCACTAAGTCATCATCAGGTTGCCAAGGCGGGGCAAAACGCGCGCGACATTACTCGATGTCTGCGCGGCGATCTCTGCCAAGGGCTGACCGCGCAACTCGGCCAGCACCGCAGCGATTCGGGGAAGCTGCGCCGGCGTGTTAACGCCGGGGTGCAGCCATGCGGGTGAAATATCAGGCGAATCGGTTTCCAGTACCACGGCGCTCAGCGGCAACTGGCTCGCCAATCGGCGAATTTGCAAGGCGCGGGTAAAGGTCATCGCACCACCGAAACCGAGTGCGAAGCCGAGCGTTATAAAAGCGTGTGCCTGTTGCTCGCTACCGTTGAAAGCATGAGCAATGCCACCCACCACCGGTATGCGGCGTAAATGTTTTAGCAGCGTGTCCTGCGAGCGCCGCACATGCAGAATCACCGGCAGAGCAAATTCACGTGCGATCTTGAGCTGCTCGACATAAAAGTGGATTTGTTTTTCACGCATTGCATCCGTGGTGAGCTCTGGCAAAAAAAAATCCAGCCCGATTTCTCCGACGCCAACAAAACGATCATCGGCCAGCGCAAGTTCGACTGCCGCACGTAAATGGTTCAGATCATCTGGTGTCGCCTGCGGCACATACAGCGGATGAATACCCAGCGCGTAGACACAATTCGGCAAGTTTGCGGCGAGTTTTGCGACGCTACCGAAGTTGGCCACTTCTACCGCCGGCACCACAATCCAGTGCACATCACTATCGGCTGCTTGCTGCGCCAGTTGCGGAGCTGTGTCGCCAAACTCGGCGGCGTCGAGATGACAGTGGCTATCGACCAGCATCGTGCTCGCTCAGGCAAGCCCTTGCGCTGTCAGGTGCAGTACCCGATCACAACGCTGCGCCAGATCGGCATCATGCGTCACGATGACGAACGCTGTGCCGAGTGTCTGCGATAGTTCTAGCATCAGCGCGAACACCTGCTGCGCGGTGCCTCGGTCGAGATTACCAGTGGGTTCGTCGGCCAACACACACGCCGGTTGCGTGACCAGCGCACGTGCCAGCGCCACGCGCTGTCGCTCACCGCCCGACAGCTCGCCGGGCAAGTGCGATACCCGCGAAGTTAATCCAACACGATCCAGAATCTGTGCCGCTACCTCACGCGCCTGCGCGCGTGGCAGTCGGCGTATCAGCAGGGGCATGGCCACGTTATCCAGCGCGGTGAACTCGGGTAGCAGATGATGAAACTGGTACACAAAACCCAGTGAACGATTACGCAGCTCGCCGCGCTCAGTTTCATTCAGCTTGGCCAT
>JAIXQV010000108.1 GCA_027485535.1 Oxalobacteraceae bacterium
GGCACCGTTGTCACGTCACCAGCCGCGAACACGCCCGGCACCGAGGTCTGACCCTTCGCGTCGACTTCGATCTCGCCTCGGTTCGAGAGCGCAACGGTATCTTTGATCCAGTCTGTATTCGGTAGTAGGCCAATCTGCACGAAAACACCTTCGACTTCGATCGCCTTCGACTCACCGCCCTTTCGATCGGTGTAGCGCATGCCGCTCACCTTATTGCCGTCGCCGGTCACTTCAGTGGTTTGCGCATTCGTGACCACGGTGACGTTTGACAGACTGCGCAGCTTCCGTTGCAAGACTTCATCGGCACGCAGCCTCGAGTCGAACTCAAGTAGCGTGACATGACCGACGATTCCAGCGAGATCAATTGCTGCCTCGACCCCTGAGTTCCCACCACCCACTACGGCGACGCGTTTGCCTTTAAACAAAGGGCCATCACAGTGCGGGCAATAGGCGACGCCCTTATTTCGATACTCGCGCTCACCTGGCACATTCAATTCTCGCCAGCGTGCGCCCGTCGCAATGATCACGGACTTCGCCTTCAGGCTCGCGCCGCTTTCCAGCTTCACCTCTATCACATCACCAGGCACCAGAGCCGATGCGCGCTGCAGATTCATCACGTCGACATCGTATTCATTCACATGCTGCTCAAGCGCTGCGACTAGCTTCGGGCCCTCCGTTTTTTTCACGGAGATAAAGTTCTCAATTCCCATCGTGTCCAGCACCTGGCCACCAAAACGCTCAGCCACCAAACCGGTGCGAATGCCTTTGCGCGCCGCATAGATCGCCGCCGATGCGCCCGCCGGTCCACCGCCAACGACCAATACATCGAATACTTTTTTCTTCGCGATTTTCTCCGCCGCGCGTGCAGCTGCGCCCGCGTCCAGCTTCGCGAGAATTTCTTCGAGGTCCATGCGGCCCTGGCCGAAGTGCTGGCCGTTAAGGAAGATCGTCGGTACGGCCATGATTTTGCGCTCGTTCACTTCGTCTTGAAACAGTGCGCCATCGATCATCGTGTGACGAATGTTGGGATTAATCACCGACATCAGGTTCAATGCCTGCACGACGTCCGGGCAATTTTGGCATGAGAGTGAGATATACGTCTCGAACACATTCTCGCCTTGGAGGTTGCGAATCTGCTCGATCACCTCATCGCTGGCTTTCGGAGGATGGCCGCCCACTTGTAAGAGCGCCAGTACCAGCGACGTGAATTCATGACCCATCGGAATGCCTGCAAACCGTACGCCCATGTTGCTGCCCGCACGGTTCAATGCGAACGACGGCTTACGCTCGTTGTCGTTATTTGATTCGCGATAAGACAGGCGCGTCGACAGCACAGTGATTTCCTGTAGCATCGTGCGCATCTCTTGCGACTTCTCGCTGTCATCGAGCGACGCAGTGATCTCGACATCGTGGCTTACTTTGCCGAGATAGGCTTGCAATTGGTTCTTAATGGCGGCGTCTAGCATAATGGCCTCTTGAGCTTGAGTGATTCGAGTGGGCACCGATTGCGCGGTGCCCGTTACTGCGGGGGGAGGAAAAACTTAAATCTTGCCAACCAGATCCAGCGACGGCGACAGCGTCTCAGCACCTGGCGTCCATTTAGCCGGGCAAACCTGGCCTGGGTGAGCAGCGATGTATTGAGCAGCTTGTACTTTGCGCAGTAGTTCGTTCGCGTCGCGACCGATGCCATCGTCGTGAATCTCGCAGATCTTGATCTGACCTTCTGGGTTGACCACGAAAGTGCCGCGGAGCGCGAGACCAGTCTCTTCCACCATGACTTCGAAGTTACGAGTGATCGCGCCGGTCGGGTCGCCCAACATCGGGTACCTGATCTTGCCGATAGTGTCTGAACTGTCGTGCCAAGCTTTGTGCGAGAAATGCGTGTCGGTCGACACGGCGTAGATCTCAACACCAAGCGACTTGAAGGTGTCGTAGTGATCAGCTAGGTCACCTAATTCGGTTGGGCAGACAAAGGTGAAATCAGCGGGGTAGAAAAACACTACCGACCACTTGCCCTGCAGATCTGCGTCACTGATTGAGATGAATTTGCCATTGTGGAAAGCCTGCGCCTTGAATGGCTTGATGCTGGTATTGATGAGCGCCATGATTTTCTCCGTAAAGTTGATGAACAACGGAACGAATCATAGCTATCCGCTATCGAAAATGAAATTTGATAGTTTAGATTGATGTTATAGCTTTCACCTATTGTTACGAGTCCATCAATAGTTTTTAATGTTCCTGTATTTGCGAACTAAACATCCACAAAGAGGCAATTTTTTTCAGAACAACTTTTCGCCTATACTCGGCCCCACGCCGTAAATCCGGCAAAAGCAAATTCGCAGTACCCTTGTCGTTTCAGTGATCTGGAGGTTTCATGAAAAGGTTTTTGACGTTCCTGATGGTGGCCTTGCTGGGTACCAGCGTCTTGATGGGTAGCGCGCAGGCAAAACGTCTCGGCGGTGGCGGGTCGATTGGCAAGTCATCACCGACGTACAGCCGGCAGGCTACGCCGCCGGCAAATCAGGCGGCCCCTGCGCAGCGTCCTGCACAACCCGCAGCGCCGGCACCGGCGAGCCCGTGGCGCGGCATTATCGGCGGCGCTTTGCTCGGCCTTGGTATCGGCGCGCTGCTGTCGCACTTTGGTTTGGGTGGCGCAGCGGCAGGCATGATTGGTACGCTGTTGATGATTGGTTTGCTCGCTGCTGCGGCCTTCTTCATCTACCGGATGATCAGCCGAAAGTCTCAGCCATCGCCGCTGCAACCTGCGTATGGCGGCCCGATGCAGCGTGAGCAGCTGTCTGAGCCTGCACGCACACCAGAAATCGGATCAGGCCTTGGTGACACGCAGCCCTCGACATGGCAGTCGACGCAGCCTGCACTGCCAGAGGGTTTTGATGCGAACGGCTTTCTGCGTCACGCGAAAACCAACTTTATTCGCATGCAAGCCGCTTGGGACCGTGCTGATGTTAACGACATCCGAGAGTTCACTACCCCAGAGATGTTTGGCGAATTGAAGATGCAGCTAACAGAGCGCGCTGCCGCCTCAAACACGACCGACGTGGTCAGTATCGAGGCAGAGATGCTTGGCGTTGAAACCAATACCGTCGAGCATATCGCCAGCGTACGCTTCCACGGCATGATCCGTGAAGATGTGGATGCACCGGTCGAACATTTCAGCGAGGTATGGATCTTGACCAAGCCGGTTACGGGCTCAGGGGGATGGTTGCTCGCAGGGATACAACAATCATCGTAGTCTGAAAGTAAGGGGCGCGTGTTTAGGCCCCTTCCCCCAAGACCTTCTTGATTCAAGCCGCTCATTCCTTGAGCGGCTTTTTTCTAGCGGGCTGACCCATGCAACGACCATCACCATGAACCAACTGAATCGCACATCACTGCCACGACAGGCCTCATGGGTGTTGGCGGCAGTTGCATTGTTATTGGTGTTGCACGCGGGCTTGATTGCGGCCCTGTACGCAGGACTACTAGTCTATGCCTTGGTGCACCTGCTCGCACCCAGACTTGCGCGCTTTATTGGTGGTCGGTCGGCGCGTGTGGTGGCTGTTGCAACGCTGAGCGGATCCATCGTGATGCTTCTGAGTGTCGGCGTTTGGTTGATCGCTTCGTTCTTTTTTTCGGAAGCGGGCAGTTTGCCGGTTTTGTTAAGAAAGCTGGTGGATCTGATTGAAGAGGCACGCGGGCAAATTCCGAGTTGGCTTGGTGCGTTACTGCCGCAAAGTGCAGAAGCGCTTCAACAGTGGTTGACGCAGTGGATGCGCGACCACGCCACGCAAGCGACACAGGTTGGCCAGCAGACGGGCCGTGTCTTTGTACAAATTTTGATTGGCATGGTGATCGGCGCGATGGCTGCGCTGTATGACACCACGCAAATACCAAGATTCAAGCCACTGGCAGCCGCATTGCACGAGCGCGTCGCCACGCTACACCAGTCATTCCGACGCGTTGTGTTTGCACAGGTCAGAATCGCCGCCATCAATGCCGCATTTACAGCGATTTATCTGGCGCTCGTATTACCGCTGGCAGGCATCAAGCTGCCACTCGTGAAGACCATGATCTTGGTAACCTTTGTCGCCGGCTTACTGCCGGTGATCGGCAATCTGATCTCGAACTCTGTCATCGTGATGGTGAGCCTGTCTCATTCGCTTGCCGTGGCAATGGCGTCATTGCTCTTTCTGGTCACTATTCACAAGTTGGAATACTTTCTCAACGCCAGAATTATCGGCAGTCAGATCAATGCCCGGGCTTGGGAGCTGCTGGCTGCCATGCTAGTGATGGAGGCATTGTTCGGCATACCCGGCGTCATCGCGGCGCCGGTGTTTTATGCCTACCTTAAGCACGAGCTACAGGTGGTGGATCTCGTCTGACGATGAATAGCGTGCTTTGATAAAAGGAGTCCAGAAGATGCTCGGCCCTGAGCAACAAGTTATGTCTTTTCATCACGTGCGTCATCTGCGATCGAGGCGATCAATTCAGCGGGTCGTGAAGAATGTCGTCGAAGTCGCAGATTGATCATTTCAACAATCACCGCAAACGCCATCGCACTATAAATGTATCCCTTAGGAATATGTGTCCCAAACCCTTCTGCAATCAAGACGACACCAATCGCCACCAAGAATGCGAGTGCAAGCACTTTGAAAGTGGGGTGCGAGGAAACAAAGCGGCCAATCGCACCTGCGAACAGCATCATTAGACCCACGGATACAACCACCGCAGCGACCATGATCTCAATACGATCGACCATGCCCACGGCAGTGATGATGGAATCCAGCGAGAAAACCAGATCGATCAGCATGATTTGCAGAATCACTACCCCAAATGCAGCGTGCGCTACACCCTTACGTTGCTCGTGCGCGCCTTCCAGCATCTGGTGGATCTCGCCAACACTTTTCCAGAGCAAGAACAGCCCACCCAAAAGGAGCACCAGATCGCGCCCTGACAATGGATTTCCCATGATCTCAAACAGCGGTGAGGTCATGCCAATGATCCAGCTAAGCATAAACAGCAAACCAACCCGCATGAACATCGCCGCGAACAGGCCGATCTTGCGCGCTAGTTCTCGCTGATGCGCAGGCAATTTGTCGACCAGTATGGAAATGAAAATGACGTTATCAATGCCCAGCACTAATTCCAGCGCAGTCAGCGTCGCGAACGCAATCCAAGTATGCGGGTCGGAAAGCAACTCAATCATTAGTCATCCTAATCAGAAACAAATTTGCCAGAATTCTAACGAGGTATCTAACGTTGCGCCGAACAGCAGTATGTTGCTAATCCAAAGATAATCAGATCGACTCTTCGAAAAAACGGAACTAACAGTGAGCCTCAATTTTCGGCATTTACATTATTTCTGGGTCGTCGCCAAAGAGGGTAGCGTGACCCGCGCGGCTGATCGCTTAGGTCTGGCGATTCAAACGGTCAGTGCGCAGCTTTCCCTGCTTGAGCAAGCCATGGGCAAGGCGCTGTTCAAGCCGCAGGGCCGTCGCTTGGTGTTGACCGAGGCAGGGCAAGTGGCGCTGCGCTACGCCGACCAGATTTTTTTGCTGGGTGAGCAGTTGCAGGAGGCC
>JAIXQV010000098.1 GCA_027485535.1 Oxalobacteraceae bacterium
AGAGCGACATCACCCGATAGGGTAGGCCGAGCTTCTTGAGAATATTTTCGGCATGGCTGCACATTTCTTCCAGTTGCTGGTACGACTGCTCGGGATGAGCGATTTGCACCATCTCGACTTTATCGAACTGGTGCTGACGGATCATGCCGCGCGTATCTCTGCCGTAGCTGCCTGCCTCAGAGCGGAAACACGGTGAGTGAGCGACCAAGCGCATGGGCAGCGATTCGGCGGGGACAATCTCATCATTGACGAAATTGGTCAGCGTGACCTCTGCGGTGGGGATCAAGTAAAGCGGCTCACTCTCGCCTTCTTGCCCGCCTTTCTTCACGGCGAACAGATCGGCCTCGAACTTCGGTAATTGCCCGGTGCCTTGCAGGGTACTGCCGCTCACAATATAAGGGGTGTAGCACTCGGTGTAACTATGCTCGGCGGTGTGCGTATCGAGCATGAACTGCGCGATCGCCCGGTGCAGACGCGCAATGCCAGCGCGCATGACGGTGAAGCGTGCTCCGGAGAGCTTTGCACCGGTGTCGAAATCCAGCCCGAGCGGTTCACCTAGGTCAACGTGATCTTTGACCTCGAAATCAAATTGGCGCGGCGTGCCGACTTTACGTAGCTCGACATTCGCGGTTTCGTCATGGCCCACTGGTACTGATTCATGCGGGATGTTCGGTATCAGCAGCACAAAGGCAGAGATTCGCTCTTGCAGCGCTTCGAGGCGCTCGGCAGAGGCTTTGAGTTCATCGCCGATACCACCGACCTGCGCCATGACAGCGCTGGCATCTTCGCCTTTGCCCTTCAAAATGCCGATCTGCTTAGAGAGGCTATTGCGCTGGGCTTGAAGCTCTTCGGTACGCGTCTGTATTGCCTTGCGCTCGCTCTCGAGCGCATTGAAAGCGTCGATATCTAACTTGAATTTTCGGTGGGCGAGGCGCTCGGCAACGGCGTGGATATCTTTACGGAGTAGATGAATATCGATCATGGGATCGCTAGATTGAAGGATTTGCCGACATTGTACCAAGTGCCGTTAGCGTACCGAACTTGGCGCAGGCAAACGAAATCGGATTGTTCGCCTGAACTCGCGGCGCTATTGTCCCGGCTTCCAAGCTGCTCTGGGCCGCAAACCACTTGACAATATGTATCCCATTTTATACACTGAATGTCGACGATTTATGTAACCGATCGATTTGATCGATGGTTCAAGCAGCTGCGTGATGTAAAAGCAAAAGCCTGCATTCAGGCTCGGATTGATCGTATTGAGGACGGTCATCTCGGTGACTATAAGTCGGTCGGGGAGAAAATTTACGAGGCCAGAATTCATTATGGGCCGGGGTACCGCCTCTACTTTGCCCTCAAAGGGTTAGATTTTGTTCTGTTGCTGGTTGGTGGTGACAAGTCAACGCAACTAAGAGATATCGAACAAGCCAAAATCGAGCTTGGCCGACTACGAGACAGCCTATGAAAAAACATGTTCTTAAAAAATGGGATAGCGCTGAACATCTGACCGACGATGAATCGATTGCTTTGTATCTGCAAGCCTGTTTTGAAGAAGCGAGTGATGACGCTGCTTTTATCGCAAAGGCACTTGGCAATGTGGCGCGCGCAAAAGGAATGTCGCAGCTCGCTCGAGATACCGGGCTCGGGAGGGAGAGTCTATACAAAGCGTTGTCTGGAGAAGGTAATCCTAGCTTCTCGACCATCCTGAAGGTTCTATCGGCACTTGGTTTGCGACTGCACCCACAGCCTATCGGCGATTGAGCGTCTCAAAAGCGTAGCAAACCCCGTCCTCAGGAAGAGGCTTACTTCGCCCCCTTCGCCCTCGCCTCAGCATCCAGCTTTCTCAGGTACGCTAACTTCTCGGCAATCTTCCCCTCGAGCCCTCTCGGCGTGGGCTGGTACCAAGCAGGATCGCCCAAGCCTTCGGGTAAGTAGTGTTCGCCAGCGGCATAGGCTTCGGGCTCGTCGTGCGCGTAGCGGTACAACTTGCCGTAGCCCAGCTGTTTCATGAGCTTGGTCGGCGCGTTCCGCAAATGCTCAGGCACCGGACGACTTTGGTCTTTCGCGACGAAGGCGCGCACCTGGTTATAGGCGTTGTAGACCGCATTAGACTTGGCGGCACAGGCCAGATAGACCGTCGCCTCGGCAAGCGCCAACTCGCCCTCAGGCGAGCCGAGCCGCTCATAGGTTTCGGCAGCGTCGAGCGTGAGTCGCAAGGCGCGTGGATCTGCCAAGCCGATATCTTCAGTCGCCATACGAATCAGACGGCGTGACAAATAGCGCGGATCCGCGCCACCGTCCAGCATCCGTACCAGCCAGTACAGCGCAGCATCGGGGTTCGAGCCGCGCACGGATTTATGCAGCGCACTGATCTGATCATAAAAAGCATCGCCCCCTTTATCGAATCGACGAAGCGCATCGCCGAGTGTCTGCTGTAACAATGCAATGGTGATTGTGCTCGAGCCGCTTTGTGTTGCGGCACGCATCACGATTTCAGCATTGTTGAGCAGCTTGCGGCCATCGCCATCGGCGCTGGCAACTAACATGGCTTTCGCTTCTTCTTCGATACCGAAAACCTCATCGAGCGTCAGCGCGCGCATCAGTAACTGCGAGAGGTCTTCGTTGCTCAGGGGTTGCAGCACATAGACTGCCGCCCGCGATAACAGCGCACTATTGACTTCGAACGAGGGGTTTTCGGTGGTGGCGCCGATGAAGGTGAACAGACCACTTTCTACGTGCGGCAGAAAAGCGTCTTGCTGGCTTTTGTTGAAGCGATGAACCTCATCTACAAACAAGATCGTTGGTCGACCGGACGTCGCCTGCAGCAGCTGTGCGCGCTCGACAGCCTCACGGATGTCTTTGACGCCGGATAGCACCGCTGACAGCGCGATAAATTCTGCATGGAAGCCTTGCGCCATGAGGCGGGCCAGCGTGGTCTTGCCGACGCCGGGTGGTCCCCACAAGATCATGGAATGCGGCTGCTTGGATTCAAACGCAACCCGTAGCGGTTTGCCGGGGCCAAGCAAGTGCTGTTGGCCGATGACCTGATCGAGTGTTGCGGGGCGCAGCCGTTCAGCTAAAGGGGCAGGCATATCACGCTACTGCTGCAATAAATCAGCGCCCTTGGGCATCACAAACTTAAACTGATTGGCCGGTAGCGAGGGGTTCTTTTCGAAGCGGGTGAAGTTAATCACTGACACCTGACCAAAGCTGTCGCGCAATTCCATCCCTACCGGCAGACCATCACGCAGCCCAATGCCAATTCGTTCGAATTGGGTGTCTTTGGTCTTAGGTATAGCCTGCAACCAGTCGATACCATCTTTATTACCGGCATCGGATAGGGTGAAGTTTTTCTCGAGGTCGTTGCTACCAAACAGAATCGCTGCAGGCGATGAGCCGATCGCATTACCCAAGGCGCGTACGGTTACCTGATTCAAGTCTTGGTCGTGGATGTACAGGTTAGTGCCATCTGACTGTAATACCTGCTCGTAGGGCTTTTTGTAGTTCCAGATGAATTTACCCGGACGTGAAAAAGCGAAGCTACCGCTCGACTGACTGGAGACACGTAATTTGTCACCCTCGCCTCTGACCATACGCTGGTTGAACTCACCACGTGCAGAGCGAGTTTCGGTAACAAAGCGCTTGAACTGTTCAAGTGCATTGGCCGATGCCATGGTGGGTATACCAACCAGGCTCACTGCCGCCACCAAAGTCACCAAACCCGCTGAAAAAACAGGGAACCGATTCATCACTTTGCTTGGCTTGAACGCGTTCATTCTGCCTGAGTGTGAGGCACTAAAATTTCACGATTACCATTCGACTGCATGGATGACACCAAACCGCTCTGCTCCATTTGCTCGAGCAAACGAGCTGCACGGTTATAGCCAATGCGCAGGTGACGCTGGACTAATGAGATGGAGGCGCGACGATGCTTGAGTACGATCGCCACCGCTTGATCGTACATCGGGTCGGCTTCGCCAGCCGAGCCATCGATACCACCCAGCTCACCACCCTCGGCAACGCCACCTTCGAGTATGCCCTCGATATAGTTGGGCTCACCTTGTGCGCGCAGGTGCTCAACCACACGGTGCACTTCTTCATCAGACACAAAAGCGCCGTGCACACGAACGGGAAAGCCGGTACCGGGCGGCAGGTAGAGCATGTCACCCATACCTAGCAAGGCCTCGGCGCCTTGTTGGTCGAGAATCGTGCGCGAATCGATTTTTGAAGAAACCTGAAATGCAATTCGCGTCGGCACGTTGGCTTTAATCAAGCCGGTAATCACATCAACCGAGGGGCGTTGCGTTGCCAAGATCAAATGGATACCCGCGGCACGTGCCTTTTGCGCGATACGTGCGATGAGTTCTTCAACTTTTTTACCCACCACCATCATCAGATCTGCCAACTCATCAATGATGATCACGATGGTTGGTAGTTTTTCGAGCGGCTCAGGTGCGTCTGGTGTCAGGCTAAATGGGTTAGGAATTTTTTCTGATTTTTTGCTGGCGTCGGCGATTTTCTGATTGAAGCCGGCAAGATTACGCACGCCGAGCTTGGACATCAGCTTGTAGCGACGTTCCATTTCATTCACGGCCCAGTTCAGCGCATGGCCGGCCTGACGCATATCCGTGACCACGGGTGCGAGCAGATGCGGGATGCCCTCGTAAATCGAGAGCTCGAGCATTTTCGGATCGATCAGGATCAGGCGCACTTGGTTTGGATCGGCCTTGTACAACAAGGACAAAATCGTGGCATTAATGCCGACCGATTTACCCGAGCCCGTTGTACCCGCCACGAGCAAGTGCGGCATCTTGGCGAGATCAGCCACTACCGGGTTACCCGCGATGTCTTTCCCTAAGCCGACGCTCAGTAAAGATGAGGTGTCGTTGTAGACCTTGGAGCCGACGATCTCCGACAGACGAACAATCTGCCGCTTGGGATTCGGAAGCTCGAGGCCCATGTAGTTTTTACCGGGGATGGTTTCTACTACGCGAATTGAGGTGAGTGACAGCGCACGCGCCAAGTCACGCGCAAGGTTCACGATCTGGCTACCTTTGACACCGGTCGCCGGCTCAATCTCGTAGCGGGTGATCACTGGCCCCGGGTAGGCTGCCACCACCTTGACCTCGACGCCGAAGTCGCCCAGCTTTTTCTCGATCAGACGGCTGGTGTACTCCAGTGTCTCGACACTGACGGTTTCTTGTTCAACCGGTGGCTCATCAAGCAGCGATAGCGGTGGCAGGTTGGTATCCGGCATATCAAGAAACAGCGACACCTGCTTCTCTTTCTCGACACGCTCGGATTTAGGCACATGCACGACTTGCGGCACGATCTGTATCGGTGGCGCTTCGACAAATTTTTCGCGTTCTTTGACGACGGCTTCTTCACGCTTGACGATCGCCACTTCACCGATCTTGCGATCCTGGTACGCGCGGTACATTTGCAGCACCCATTGCGCGGTGCCCTCGATAGCACCGCCCAGTTTTTCAGCGACTGCCAGCCATGACACATGAAAGCACAGCGAAAAACCAAGTCCGAACAACATCAGCAGGATGAGCGTGGCGCCATTGAAGCCGAGCGAGGTTTGCGCGAAGCTACCCAGCGTCTCGCCAAGCACGCCGCCGGGATCGCGCGGTAGCTGTACCTTCCAGCTGTACATGCGCATGTACTCGAGCGCTGAGCTGCCGAGCACCAGCAACACAAAGCCGCTGCCGCGAATCGCATTTTCGAAGCGGTGGCGTTTCTCTTGCTGTTTGTTGAGCAAGAAGCGGCTGGCCAGATAGCGGTAGCTGACCCAGACCGAGGCCAGCAGCGCGATGCAGAACCACCAGGCAGAGAAGCCGAACACGTACAGCATCAAATCAGCCAGCCATGCCCCGGCCGAGCCGCCCCAGTTGTGCGGACGCGCGCTCATGCCGGCGTGTGACCAGCCGGAGTCGGCTGGGGTGTAGGTGTACAGCACCAGCGTCAGATAGACGCCCAGCACCGCGAACGCTACCCAGCGCGCCTCGGACAACAGGCGCAGCAGTCGATTAGGCAGCGGATCGGTGGTGGTGGGAGTCTCGGGCTGGGGGCGCGAGTAACTAGTGCCGGTTCGGGTCATGGATGACTGGTTTTTAGCAGCCCGCAGAGATTCGGGCTGTTCCACTATAATTTCGGTCTGTTTTGCGGCGCAATATCGCACCTTCAAAG